>NZ_JBKYAR010000006.1:0-72008 GCF_047023275.1 Faecalibacillus sp.
CAAAGACCTGCATTTCCTTTTCCAAGGTTGACCATTCTTAAAACATCTTCCCAACTGATTTCTTCAACAATCTGAATCTTGTTGGTGCAACATTTGCTGTCATCTGATTCTTCATCAATTTCACCCAATGCAATGACCTTTGCAACTTTGTTGTCATGATTGAATGAATAATAATTGAAACAGTCCTTTAATTCTTTGCAAAAATGAAATCCCCTATTGCAACAAGAAGGTGTGACATCTTCTTCAAATGTCTTTCCTACTTCATATTGAAACCCCCTGCATGTCCAATCAGGTTCAAAAACTTTATAACCTTCCATAATGTTCTCCTTTCTATGACACAGTGATTCCTGTGTGTTCTGTGAATTTTTGTGGACTGATGTAATAAGTCCATTGTGTTGACATCTTGACTGCATAACCAAAAGGGAAGATTCCCTTCTGAAGACCTATCCTGATGAACTGTTCTGACACATTCATCAGTTCTGCAACTTCTGAAACTGATATTCTATTCTTCATAATCATCTGTGTCAGTGATTTCAAGGAACTCTTTAATTCTCTGAAGCTGTTCCTGATTGGTTCTTTTACCTTTCAGCAAATCAGATACATAAGAAATTGTGATTCCCAATTCATTTGCAAGGTCTGTCATTGTCATATCCCTATCAATCAATGCATGTCTGACCTGCTTTTCAAATTCTGACATCATTTTCACCTACCTTTCTTATATAATTTGTTCAGCAAGTGCGTAAAGATTCAGCATAAAATATTGACAAATTGCTGAAGATGTTCTATCATATGAAGTACTACCAACATATATTTAAAACATCAAGCGACTTTTGTTTATATCAGTCTGCTGAATTAGTTCTGCACCTGACACTATGTATATTAGCAGTTCTTCAGCAGTTTGTCAACACTTTTCGCTGAATTTATTCTGCACTTTTTTAGAAAGGGGAATTGCTATGGAATTTATAGACAGAATCAACCAATTATGTAAGGAAAGAAAGATTTCAAAAAGACAGTTAGAAAGGGAAGCAGGTCTTGGTGCAGGGTCATCATCTAAGTGGAAGACATTCACACCAAATAATACAACCATGACCAAACTTGCAAATTACTTTGGTGTTTCAATCAGTTATCTGACAGGTGAATCAGATTATAAATCAGAACAAGAAGCTGTGTGGGATGCACAGTATAATTCAGAAGCATTATCAGATGAATCAACAAGGATTGAAAAAGGATGCAGGATTCCTGTTCTTGGTCAGGTAGTTGCAGGGATTCCAATTGAAGCTATTGAAGAAGTATTGGATTGGGAAGAAATACCATTCAGACTTGCACAGACAGGTGAATTCTTTGGTCTTCAGGTCAAAGGTGATTCAATGTCACCAAGAATTCAAGAAGGTGATGTTCTGATTGTCAAACAACAGTCTGATGCAGAATCAGGTGACATTGTAATTGCACAAGTGAATGGTGACAGTGCTTGTGTGAAGAAGCTGTTGAAACAGGATGATGGAATTGTTCTTCAATCTTTCAATCCTACATATGCACCAATGTACTTTTCCAACAAAGACATCATTGAAAAGCCTGTTCAAATCATTGGAAGGGTTATTGAAAACAGACAGAAATTCTAAGAAGGGATGTGATAATATGTCAATGCGATTCAGGAAGACAATCAAATTGGGGAAAGGTGTGAATCTGAATTTCAATAAGAATTCTGTTGGAATATCTGTTGGAAGTAAAGCAGGAAGAATCACTGTGAATTCTAAAGGAAGAAAGACAACAACCATGCATACACCAATCAAAGGTGTCAGTTTTGTCAATACACAGTCATCATCAAATAAAACACCTTCAGAAGCTGTTTATATTCCACCAAAAGAAAAGAAGGAACTGAAGACAAGCAAAGGAATGATGATTGCAACAATATTTCTTGGATGGTTAGGTGTCCAAAGATATGCATCAGGTCAAATTGGTTTAGGGATTCTTTACACTTTGACCTTTGGACTGTTTGGAATCGGATGGATTTATGATATTTACAAAGAAATCAAGTCAGTTCTGTTCTAGGTGTTCTTTGTGTTCTTGGTGTTTTATCTAAAATACTTTTATAAAATAGTATGAAACACTAAGAAGATAAGAAAAAAATAAATATATAATAGTAGTAAAACACAAAGAACAGCAAGAACAGCGAACAACCAAGAACAAAAAAAAATAAGACCCAACTATTGGAAGTAGTCAGGTCTTATCAAAGGATTGTGCTATACACACAAATTTAACCAAGATAAGTATAACACAACCCTTTGTTAAAGTCACCCAATTTTAAGAAAGGATGTGTTTATTTATGCGTTTACCAAATGGTTTTGGAAGTGTTTATAAGTTATCAGGAAATAGAAGGAAACCTTGGGTTGCAAGGAAGACAACAGGATGGACATTTGATGAAGAAAAACAGAAGTCTTATCCCATCTATGCTTTTGTTGGATATTATGAAAGTAGAAAGGAAGCATTGACCGCCCTTGCAGAATACAACAAAGACCCTTATGATTTGCATCACAACACAATCACCTTTGCTGAAGTATTTGAAAAGTGGTCTGAACTGCATTTTCCAAAGGTGTCAGAATCAAATGTGAAAGGATATAAAGCATCATTTAGAACCTGTGAGAAATTGCACAACATGAAGTTTGTGGAAATTAAACTTGACCACCTGCAACAGGCAGTTGATGAATCAGGGAAGAACACACCAACACTGAAGAAGATGAAAATCATGTTTGGTCTGATGTATGACTATGCAGTGATGCATGAAATTGTGACTGCTGATAAAAGGGACATGGTCAGATATGTTGATATCACTAAGGCAGGAAACCCAAATGCATACAACAGGAAACCATTCAACAAGAAGCAAATCAACATGGTTTGGAAGGTCAAGGATTCCAATACATATTATTCTGTCATCCTGATGTTGATATATACAGGGGTCAGAATTGGTGAATTGCTTGACCTGAAGAAGGAAGATGTTCATCTTGATGAAAGATGGTTCTATGTAAGGGAATCAAAAACAGAATCAGGAATCAGGGAAGTTCCAATTGCAGAAAAGGTTGTCCCATTCTTCCAGTATTGGTTAGACAGGGATTGTGAATATCTGATTTGCACACCTGATGATAAGCATTTCTTATACAGAAACTATTATGACAGCTATTGGACACCATTGATGGAAGAATTGAAACTTCAGCACCGCCCACATGACACAAGACACACCTGTGTTTCACTGCTTACTGAAGCAGGTGTTGATGAGAGAATCATCAAGAAGATTGTTGGTCACAAGGGTCAAGGTGTCACAGAAACAGTGTACACACATATTGAATTACCATTCAAACTTGAAGCTATAAACAAGATATAAAATAAAAGACCTGATATAACAAATCGTTATATCAGGTCTTATTTCTTAATAGTAATAATAAAAGAATTTCACCACTGCTTTGACTGCCATTTTGATTCCTTCTTCAATGTCTGAAAAATCATCATAGAATTCATTTCCATAAAGCAGATAACCAACTGATTCTTGCCATCCATTTACATCTTTGATGCTAATGTCTTTTTCTTCACCTTGGTTTAATCTGATTTCAAATCTTATTGAAGAATCATAGTCATTTGTAATTGCTATCAGATTCTTTGTATTTTCTACTACTTCCCATTTGATGTCTTTATTTTCATTATGTTCTTTGATTATTGCTAAGATATTTCTTTTTGTCATGATTGAATCCATCCTTTCACTGCTGAATTACTTCAGTTCTTATACTAAGTATTATAGCAGTTTTTCAGCACTTGTCAATAATTTCCGCTGAATTTCTTCACTTTTCTTGTTTCTAGTGTGTAACTATTGTGTTACTATTAGACACAAATTCTTAGATTTTGACAAAAAGAAAAGACCCAAGGAATGTTGAATTTCCTTGGGTCTTCTGTATTCTCTGACAGTCTTGAACTATCGTTTTGAGAATTGTGGAGCACGACGTGCTTTTTTAAGACCATATTTTTTACGTTCTTTAACACGTGAATCACGAGTTAAGAATCCTGCAGCTTTTAATGTTGGTCTGTAATCGTCACCAGCTTGTAATAAAGCTCTAGCAACACCATGACGGATTGCACCAGCTTGTCCTGAGTACCCTCCACCATAAACATTAACAGTTACATCAAATTTGTCTTTAGTGTTTGTTAATTCTAATGGTTGATTAACGATCATGTTTAATACGTCTGATGCTAAATATTCTCTAGCTTCTTTTCCATTAATAACGAAGTTTCCTGTACCTGGTGTTAAGATAACACGTGCTACAGAAGATTTTCTTCTACCTGTTCCTCTATATTGTACGTTTGCCATTATCTTTCACCTTACCCTTTCACTTTCATTTCTACTGGATTTTGTGCTGCATGAGGATGTTTATCACCAGCATAAACAAATAATTTCATTCCTTGTTTTCTACCTAAAGTGTTATGTGGTAACATACCTTTAACTGCTGCTTCAACAAATCCTGTTGGATTTTGTTCTAAGAATTGTTTAGCTGTCTTAACTTTAAGACCACCTAACCATCCTGAGTGACGGTAATATTTAGTGTTTTCTAATTTTTTACCTGTCATAACTACTTTGTCAGCATTGATAATGATTACATAATCACCAGTATCAACATGTGGTGTGTAAGTAGGTTTATTTTTCCCTCTTAACACTGTAGCAACTTCTGAAGCTAAACGACCTAATGTTTGTCCAGCTGCGTCAACTACATACCATTTTCTTTCGATTGTGGCAGCATTTGCCATTGTTGTTTGTCTCATCTTTTTCTTTTCTCCTTTGTTTATCCTTACCGGGGACTTTAAAAGGTTTTTGCCTATGAAACCTTTTTAATTATATGAAATCAACATGTCAATGTCAACAAAATAATACGACAAAATCATATTATTTTCTGATTCGAAAATGATAATGTCTTAATATATCCAATTTGATAATGTCCCACTAGTGGGACATTATCAAATCCATGTTAAACTATAACCTCAATGATTGGAGGTTATTATGAGAAAGGTTGAATTAAGAATGAATGAAGAATACAAATATAAAATCATTAAGAAACTTGTTGAAACTGATGGCAATAAAAAACGTGCCGCTTCTAAATTGAATTGTACTGTTAGAACGGTTAACAGACTCATCATTAAATATAAATCCGAGGGTAAAAGTGCTTTTATTCATGGTAATCGTGGCAGAGTCCCTTCTACTACTATTCCTCTTGATATAAAAAACAAAATTATCTCTTTTTATATCAATGAATATTCCAACGCCAATTTCTCTCATTTCTGTGAAATTGTCCATAGAGAATTCAATATTAAAATCAGTGATACTACTTTAAATAAGTGGCTTAGAGAAGAAGATATTATTTCTCCTAAAGCTAGAAGACGTACTAAGAAGCTATTAAAACAACAGTTAAAATCCAAAATGAAGAATTCCAAATCTAAAAAGATTAAAAACGATATCAAGAACTCTATCGCTTTGATTGATGAAAAAGATGCTCATCCTAGACGCCCTAGATCCAAATATGTTGGTGAAATGATTCAGATGGATGCCTCTTCTTTTCATTGGATTGATAAAGAGCTTTGGCATCTTCATGTCGCTATCGATGATGCTGATGGTAAAATCGTTGGTGCCTACTTTGATTATCAGGAAACCCTTAAAGGATACTACAATGTTCTCTATCAAATATTAACGAATCATGGCATTCCTGCTTTATTTTATACTGACAGGCGTACTGTATTTGAATATAAAAGAAAAGACAGAGCATTCGATGATGAAGATACCTTCACTCAGTTTTCCTATGCCTGTCATAATCTTGGAATTGATATAAAAACTACGAGCGTACCCCAAGCCAAAGGGAGAGTTGAAAGACTCAATCAAACATTACAGTCTCGTTTGCCTATCGAACTCAAATACGCTCGTATCACCAATATAGAGGATGCCAATAAATTCTTAAACTCCTACATAAAAAAATTCAATGATCAATTCGCTCTACAACTCAATACTACCAAATCAGTATATGAGAAGCAACCTGATATTGAAGAAATCAATCATATGCTTGCAGTATTGTCACCTAGAAAGATTGATGCTGCTCATTGTATTCGTTTTAAAAACAAATATTATTTACCAACGTCCAATGAAGGAGCTAAACGATATTTCAATAATAAAACTGATTGTATGGTTATTGAAGCTTTTGACGGCTCTCTCTATGTAAACATACTTGATACTTTATATCTTATGGAAGAAGTTCCTGAATATGAAAGATTCTCAAAAGAATTCGATGATGAACCTGACACAAAAGAAAAGAAAGTTAAAAGAAAATATATTCCTCCAATGACTCACCCTTGGAAAAGAGAGTCATACAACAATTATGTTCAAAAACAAAAGCACCGTTCTGGTGCTAATGTTTAACTTTTTTTGAGACATTTTCATTTTTGCTTGACACAAAATAATACGACAAAATCATATTATTTTGAATATTTTCCAATTTATTCAACAGAAGCTTCTGGAATAATGATTGCTGCAATAATATAAACAAGTAACCCTGTTCCAGCATACAAGCAAAGTAACACTGTTGCAAGCCTTACAAGTGAAGGATCAACATCAAAATACTCAGCCAATCCACCACAAACACCTGCTAACATTTTATCTTTTTTTGAACGATATAATCTTTTTTTCATATCTATTCCCCCTCAAAATGAATTGTGACATTTCCTAAATCTGTATCAATACTAATCTTTTTATCTCCAACAACTTCGTCTGTTTCACTTACATTTATAGAACTTAAATTTCCATCTTTATCAACATGATATTGATTTCTTGATTCAGCCATCGTTGCTTTAACATTACCCATATCATTTTCTATATCAAATGAATTTGTATTTAAATAATTCAATCTAAGATCACCCATATCATTATCAATACTTGTTTTTTCATCTACTTGAAGATGTTTAACTGTTACTTTACTAGCATCACTTTCTAAATCAAGTTTATTGCATTTTAAAGCTTCTATCGTAATATTAGATGCATCAAAATCTAAACTAGTATTATTAAATCTTATATCTTTTGGTAAATAAATAGTAACATTTCCTGCTTGTTTTTTATTATTCACCCCATCAAAAGAAATAATTGCTTTCATCCCATCATATTTAAAATCATAATCACTATCTACATTATCTGCTTTAACTTTAATAACTTCACCATCATAATACTTAATTATCCCATTTGTCGCAGATAACTCTAAATCTAAATCACAATTATTATCTACACTCAATTCTGTTGAAACATTTCTTGCTTTTCCATATGATCTAACTGTTACATATTTACTCATCTTTTGTACATCACTTGGTAATTCACTAATTCCATTCATAAAAAAGCCAACAATACATAAAACAATTCCTATAATCAACGAAACAAGGGCTATATGTTTATAAACCTTCATATTATCCAACCACCTTATTATAAATATTTTTACCTAAATCAATCATTGCTCTAAAAGCTTGTGGTAAATATTTGAATAAACTGACCGTCATCAATGATGTTAAATAACTTAAAGAAACTAATAACAATCCTATTCCTAAACAAATCAAACCACCTGCAATTAAGCCATCTACAAACAAACGAAAAGCAACAACACCTAATGCAACAACTGCACATAATAAACCAAAAGTCCCAAAAATACCAACACATACAATACCAATAAATAAGCCAATTGCCCCTACAATTAATCCACCAATTCCACCAACTGTTGGTAAAATAAGAAGTATGATCAATACAGCAATAATTCCTTTTAAAATACGTGTATTTTTTTCATTATAATAACTTTCCTTATTTTCATCATTTACCTTATGATGATCTTCAACACCTAATCCTTCCTTAATCATTTGTGCTACTTTCTCCGGTGATTCAAGTTCACTAATAATTTCTTGTTCATGAATACTACCAGCATCTTCAAAATAATCTTGATAATAATTCAATGCTTCTTCTCTTTCAACAGCATCAATATCTTGTAACAATTCATCTAGCCTCTTTAAAAACTCTTCTTTATTCATTATTATCCCCTCCTTTTAATAATGAACTAATCTTTTCTGTATAACTTATCCATTCATTTCTATACATCTCTAATTTATTCTTTCCATTACCTGTAATTCTATAATATCTTCTATTTCTACCATCTATTTGTTTATCATACGTCTCTAAACAATCATCTTTTTGTAATCTTCTAAGCACTGGATATAATGTTGACTCCGATACATCTATTCCTTTTCTCACATCTTGGGTAATTTTGTAACCATATGTTCCCTCTTCTTCTTTAGCGACAACACTTAAAACAATGGCATCTAACAAAGCAGCCCCTGTATTAAATATCATATTTACCCTCCTATTCTTTATGCAAGAATATTATACGACGTATAGTATTATATTGCAACAAATTTATAGGTAAAAAAAATAATGTGCTGAGCACATTATTCAAAAAACTCTAACGTTAATTTTAAAACTTGCTTAATATCAGATAGTTTGTCAAAATTATGATTACCATCTTCTATAGATATAAATTTTGTTCCCTCATGAAATAATTTCATATATTTTTTACTAATTTCATAAGGAACTGTTGTATCTTTTGTTCCATGAATCACAAGTAAATCATTTTGATAAGTATCTAATTTCTGATAAAAATCTCTTTTTAAAATATCTTCTACAAACTCATCAGAGATTTCATACCCATTATGATCATATGTTTTTGTTCTTTCAACTTGTCCTGTTAAATAATGAAGAGCATCAGGTAAATTAAAAGCCGGAGCCCATAAAACCATCTTTTTAATAACATCAGGATAAATTTTAGCAAGTTCACTAGCAACTGCTCCACCCATTGAATGACCTAAAACATAGATTTCTGTACAATTTTCCATTTTTAAACATTCTTCTAAAATTACTCTTGCACAAGAAAGTTCATCTTGGAAAGTCATATCGACAAAATTACCATCACTTTCTCCACTTCCTAAAAAGTCAAAACGAAATGATGCTATCCCTTTTGCTTCTAACATACGTGATAATTGAACATAAGAAAACTTTGTTCCTGTTTTTTGTCCCGTAAAACCATGAAAAATCAAACAAACAGGATGTTTGTCTTGATTAGGTTTATGAAAAAAACCTCTAAGTGTACCTTTAGGTGTAGGAATTTCACAATAATGTTGCATTTTATAATCCCTCATGTGCTTTCTTAATTCTTCTAATACCACCCATTGTGACATATTGCTTAGTAATATCTACAATATTTTCTTTTTTAAAATCTCCACCTATAAAAAGACAAGTATCCATAATTTCATTTGTTACAATTGTAAGCATTTCATCAGATAATTCCTCTGGAATTTCATTTCTTACAATTTCTTTACATTCATCTATATATTCAGTTTTATCAATTTCTGTAATACCTTCCATATTAATACCTCCATATATTTTTCATTATAACAAATAATATGTCTAAATGATGAATTTATCAAAAAAAAGACCAAATTGTTCCATTTCAACAATTTAGAATAATCCTTACATATAATGAAAATATGCATATATTAATTTCTATTAAGGCTATGATTAAATAGTGTTGGTAGTGATAGAAAGGTAGTAGAATGAAAGTAAATAAGAAGTATGTATATATAAATTTAAAAAATATAAGAGAGGATAAAGATTTAAAGCAAAAAGATATTGCTAAATTAATTAATGTATCTCCGCGTACATATTCTCACTATGAAAACACTGAAAGAGAAATTCCAATGGAGACATGGAAACAACTTTCTAAACTTTTAGATGTAAGTATAGATTATCTAAGTATCATAGCAGAAAAAAAGAAAGATAAGGAGAAATAAATTCGGCTCTATACTAAAACTGGAGGGGAAATATATCCTGCTCCAGTTTTCTTATATTTAAATAGACATAGCTTTCATACCGTTTTACAATTTAAATGACCAAAAATAAATAGAAAAGAGGTATTCCACTATGTCCAATTTGAATTATATCAATGATTTATTTAAATCTCTAGATTTTCCTGATAATTTATCTGATTATTTTATTCCTGTCCCTTATGAGGACTCTGATTCTTGCTTTAGATATGGTCTTGATAAGCATGGTCACCATTCTAAATTTATTAGACTTAGATCTGTTCTTAAAGATAATTTCGTCTGTCCTCATTGCGGCGTTATCGAACATCATGAATCTAAAGGTTTACGTAAGATTTCCCTGTCTCATATTGCCAATGGTCATCAAAGATTCGTTATTGAGGTTGAATACAGAAGATATTTCTGTCATTCATGTCATTCTTATTTTAAGGATGATATCCCTTTTAAATTTAAAAATACTAGAATGACTTCTTCTGCTGCTCATGCCTGCCTGATTCAATTTAGAGAGAATACGGCCATGGCCGTTATTTCTCGTATGATGGGTGTTTCTAAATCTTCTGTATACAGAATATTTTTTCATCACATCAAAGTAAAAGAACGATTCTATCATCTTAAGTCTGTTATTTCTATTGATGAATTTAAAGCAACCACTGATAAAGGAACTTATGCTTTTCATATTACCGATCCTATCAACGGCAAAACTCTTGATATTATTGAAGACAGAAAAGAACGCAGTCTAAGAAACTATTTTCTTAGATTTCCCTATAAAGAAAGAAAAAAAGTAAGGATCATCATTATGGATCTTTCCAATCCTTTTCGTTGTATCATGCAGCGTCTTTTTCCCAATGCTTCTATTATCGCTGATCGTTTTCATTATGTAAAATTATTCGGTGAATGTCTAAAAAGAAGCAGACTGGATACCTGTTCTTCATTAAAAAATGAAAAGATAGCCAAATCTATTAAGAAAAATCTTCATCTTTTTGACAAATATAGAAAGGATCTTGATGATCAAACAGAATGGTATGATCGTCATTTAAAAAAACACTTTACCTGCAGAACATATGTTGAACATATATTTGAACAGGATGGTACAGATGAATTCTACCAGAGCTATATGATCTATCAGAATCTGTTGAAACTCATCCATGAAAAGCACAATGATTACAAGAAAGAATTGAATAACTGGCTGAACCATATATTTGAAACAAATAATACATATTTTATTTCGTCTGCAAAAAACATAAGAAAGAACTGGTTTGTGCCAATACTTAAGTCACTTACATACAAAGCAATCTATGTTAGAAACGATAAAACATATGAAACAAGTTTTAATAATGGTTTTATTGAAAGTATGAACAACAAGGTCAAGCTTGTAAAACGAAATGCCTATGGCTACAGATATTTTTATAATTTAAGAAAGAGGATTCTTCTTCATCTTGGGTTCTCATATGAATTTGAGTAAAAGAAAAGAGATAGCTTTCGCTATCTCTTAAGCCCCTCCACTATTGACACGGAGCCAATAAATTCTCCTTATCTATTCATAATCACAAGTATAACCTTTATGATCTAATTCTAATTTAATAACTTCCCAATCATTTAATAATGATCCTAGTTCTTCTTTTAAACGAACAACACCCATTTTATCTTCTTCACGAATGACTGCCATTAAAGTAGGTCCTGCTCCTGATAAATAACATCCTAAAACATTTTCATCCGCTTCTAACACTTTCATGATTTCATCATAATTATGAATTAATTTACCACGATATGGTTGATGTAAACGATCTTTAAATCCTAATTTTAATCCATCATCATAACCATTAATTAAAGAAGCAACAACAAGTGCTAAATGTGAAACATTTTTAATAGCATCTTGACGATCTAATGTTTGTGGTAATACTTTACGTGATTCTTCAGTAGATAAAGTAAATGGTGGAATTAAAGCTACAAAACGATATTCATGTTTTACAGGAATATTTAATGTAAGTACTTGTTCTTCTTCCATTACTGAAACTGTTAAACCACCAAAAATAGCTGGTGCAACGTTATCTGGATGACCTTCAATCTTTGTTGCAAGTTCAAGAATTTCTTGACGGTCATCTGTTTTATCTTTAAAAGCAAAAGCTCCAACGATTCCTGCCACAATACATGTTGAACTACTTCCAAGACCTCTTGTATAAGGAACTTGACTTTCACAATGAATATTGACTCCTTTAAAATCTAATCCACAACTTTTAGCTGCTTGACTAAAAGCTTGATATGTTAAGTTTTCTTCATTACAGAATTGTGTTGGACATCCTGTAATATTTAATCCACCTTCATTCAATTCAAAAGTAAAGGTGTTATATAAAGTTAACGCTAATCCAGCAACGTCAAATCCTGGTCCTAAATTGGCACTTGTTGCTGGTACTTTGACTTTGACTTTCATTCTTTAAAGTCCTTCCATTTCTGATTTAATAAAATTAATAATTTCTGTTTTATCAATATGTGTTTTATGTAGCACTTCTCTATCTTTAATTCCAACTAATGGTTTAGGTACTGCTACACCTGTTTTTTCATTTAATTTTTCAATTGCATCATAAACATCTAATTCTTCATTGAATAATGCTTTATAAACAGATTCAGGGAATTTATATGGTGATGCTGTTGAAAGTAAGATTGTTTTAGTTTGGTCTCCAGTTTCCTTTTGATATTGTTTTAAAACACCATAACCACATGCTGTATGTGTATCTAAAACATAACCATTATCTTCATAACAATCTTTAATTGTTTTTAAAACTTCTTCTTCTTCATTTAAATATCCTGCTTTAAATTGATCTTGAATACGTGCAAATGTTTCATCATCAACTTCATAAATACCATCTGCTTTTAATTTTTCCATGTATTCTTTAACCTTATCACCATCTTTTCCAGACATATACCATACAAGTCTTTCTAAGTTACTTGATACTAAAATATCCATTGCAGGTGCATTTGTTTTAAAGAATTCTCTATTTGCATCATATTTACCTGTTGTAAAGAAATCAGTTAAAATATTATTCTTATTAGATGCGGCAATAAATTTATTAACAGGAAGTCCCATATTTTTCGCAAACCATCCTGCTAAACAGTTTCCAAAGTTTCCACTAGGTACACAGAAGTTTACTTGATCTCCCATTTCAATTTCTTTATTTCTTACAAGTTCAAAATAACTATGGAAATAATAAACGATTTGTGGAATCAAACGTCCTACATTAATTGAGTTAGCTGAAGATAAGAAAACATGATGTTGATCACTTACTTCTTTTAACATTTTATCTCCAAACGCTACTTTTACAGCACTTTGAGCATCATCAAAGTTACCATGAATTCCAACTACTTTAACATTTTTTCCTTCTTGAGAAACCATTTGTTGTTGTTGAATCGCACTTACTCCATCTAATGGATAAAATACTTTAATACATGTTCCTTCAACATCTTTAAATCCTTCTAAAGCAGCTTTACCAGTATCACCACTTGTTGCTGCTAAAATCATGACTTCACGATCTTCTTTTAATTGTTTTAAAGATAAAGTCATTAAATGTGGTAATAAAGATAATGCCATATCTTTAAAAGCAGCTGTTTGTCCATGGAATAATTCAGCTACATAAACATCTCCTGCTTTTTTTACAGGAACAACAATTTCTGGAAATAAACCTTTTTCATATGCATTTAAACATGCTTGATGGATAAGTTCTTTACCATCTTCAGGAACAAAAGTTGAAATCACCTCTGTTGCTAAATCTACATAATTTAATTGAACTAATTTATTTAAATCTAATTTTTGAAAATCAAAATTAGGAACTAACAATCCCCCATCATCACCAATTCCTTGTACAATTGCTTGATAGAAATTGATTTGATTTTGATGATTACGCGTACTTACATATGTCTTATTCATCGCTATATCCTCCAATAATTGAATTTATTATATTGAATATTGTATACAAAGTCAACAATCCAAGATTTTATTATTAATATAATATAAGGAAAGAAAATATGAGAAAAAATTGACTACTGTATACAATCATGCTATTATATCAAAAAAGTAAAGAAAGCGAGGCTTAACTATGATAACCATTAAAACTATTATTGATGCATTTAAAAAATAAAGCTCAAGAATAATGGTTTGTTTATGTTAAGTTTTCAATAGACCATTTGGTCTATTTTTTATTATAAGGGGGACTATCATGAAAATAGGTGTTATTGGACTTGGTACTGTAGGATATGGGGTCGTTGAAATTCTTACAAATGAAAAAACACGTTTAGAAAAAGAAATGAAACAAGAAATTGTTGTTAAATACGGGTGTGGTCTTGAAGAAGTAGACTTACCTAAGGGAATTATTTATACAAAAGATTATCATGATGTTATTAATGATGAGGAAATTGATGTCGTTGTTGAACTTATTGGGGGAACAACAATTGCGAAAAACATTATCTTAGAAGCATTAAATAACAAAAAACATGTAGTTACAGCTAATAAAGCTTTATTAGCTCATTATGGAAAAGAAATTTTCCAAACTGCTAAAGCAAATGATGTACATATTTTCTATGAAGCTTCTGTAGGGGGAGGTATTCCTGTTCTAGCAAGTCAAAAAGAAAGTTTGATTGCAAATAACACCAAAGAAATTGTTGGTATTTTAAATGGAACAACAAACTTTATTTTAACTTTAATGGAAAATGAAAACCTTGATTTTGATGAAGCCTTATCAATTGCAGATGGTTTAGGATATGTTGAAGCTAATCCAGCTTTAGACTTAGATGGAATTGATGCAGCTCATAAAATTTGTATTTTAGCTCAAAATGGTTATCAAAAATTTGTTGACTTTGATCAAATTCAAGCTAGTGGTATCCGTAATGTCACTAAATTAGATATGGATTACGCTAAAAAATTAGGTTATCGTTTTAAAATGATTGCTCAAGCAAAACCTGTTAAAGATGGTTTAGGAATTGATGTTTCAGCAACACTTGTTAATTTAAATGAACTTGTAGCCAATGTTATGGATTCTTACAACGTTGTTGAAATCGATAACGATTATGTTAATAACATTATTTATTATGGTCGTGGTGCTGGACGTTATGTCACTGCTTCAGCTGTTGTCAGTGATATCATGAAAACACACCAAGTAGAAAGATGGTCACATGATTATGAAGATTGTAAACATGTTTATCCTATTTCTTCATCTCGCTATTATGTAAGAGCATCTAAACCTGTAGATATTCCTTATGAAACATACTATAGTGAAAAAGATGATCATATTTATATAACAGAAGAAATTGAATTGGCTGATTTAAAAAATAAATTAAATGATGAAAATGCTGTTATTTTCAAAGTAAGAGGATAAGGAGATTATAAAAATGAAAAAATTTAAAATTGCTATTGTTGGTGCTACTGGTGCCGTTGGTCGTGAAATGTTAAGATGTGTTTTCCAATTTAACTTTCCTTTTGAAAGTATTAAATTATTAGCTTCTGCAAGAAGTGCTGGAAAAGAAATCGAATTTGAAGGACATAAATTTGTTGTTGAAGAATTAACTGAAAATAGTTTTGAAGGTGTAGAAGTTGCTTTCTGGTCTGCTGGTGGAAGTATTTCAGAAAAATATATGAAATATGCTGTAGAAGCTGGATGTGTCAATATTGATAATACTTCACATTTTAGAATGGATCCTAATGTTCCTTTAGTTGTTCCTGAAGTAAATGGTGAAGCCTTAAAAGATCATCATGGAATTATTTCTTGTCCAAACTGTACAACAATTATGATGTGTAGTGCCCTTACAAGATTAAATGATGAATTTGATATTGAAAGAATCGTTGTTTCTACTTACCAAGCTGTATCTGGTGCTGGTGTTGCTGGTATGGAAGAACTTTATCGTCAAAGCCAAGAAGTTTTAGATGGTAAAGAACCTGTTGCTAAAACATTACCTTGTGCTGGTGATAAAAAACATTTTCCAATTGCTTTCAACTGTATTCCTCAAGTTGATAAATTTGATTTATCAAATGGATATAGTAAAGAAGAAATGAAAATGGTTAATGAAACTAAAAAAATCTTCAATAAAGATATTGAAGTCAATGCAACTTGTGTACGTGTTCCTGTTTTACGTGGACATAGTGAATCAATTTATATTGAAACTAAAAAACCAATCGTTATGGATAAAGTCTTTGAATTATTAGGAAATAGTACTGGTATTGATTTATGTGATGATTTAGCTAATCAAGTTTATCCAATGCCAACAAGCTTTATCGGTGATGAATTAACTCACGTTGGACGTGTAAGAAAAGATTTATATAAAGATAATGCTTTAAGTTTATGGATTACTGGTGACCAATTAATGAAAGGTGCTGCTTATAACTCTGTAGACATCGGGTTAAAAATGATTGAATTAGGTTTATTAAAATAAAAGGTAATGACCTCCATTGGAGGTCATTTTTATTGTTCAATTGTTTTAATGACTTTTGCTGGAACACCAGCAATTAAACTATTTGCTGGCATATCTTTGGTCACCACTGCTCCTGCAGCAATCACACACCCTGAACCAATGGTAACTCCTGGCATCACAGAAACATTAGCTCCAAACCAACAATTATCTCCTACCTTGATTGGTAAGGCTTTTTCTAATCCTTGATTTCTATTTGTATAATCTAATGGATGATTCGCTGTATAAAAACCACAAGAAGGTCCAATAAAAACATGATCACCTATTTCAATGGATGCCCCATCCATAAAATAGTTATTAATGTTCACAAAAACATTCTTTCCTAGTTTTATATTTTTTCCATAATCTGCTGTAAAAGGACTTAATAAAACAAGATTCTCTGGAAAATATCCTAAAATCTTTTCAATTATTTCATTTCTTTTTTCATCACTTGGTTTTAATTGATTTAATTCAAAGCATAAATCCTGACAAACTAATCTTTGATCTATGAGTTCTTGATCATTATTCGCATCATACCATAAATCTGCTTCCATCTTTTCTTTTTCAGTCATATTCAACACTCCTTTTACAACTATTATTATCTTTTAAATAAAATATCTCAACAAAAAATATAAAATTTACCACATACTTTTCATCGTCAGGAACAAATGCTTTTTCCATATCATATTTTTGAGACAGCTTGTTATAACATTCTTTACAAATTTGTGGTGCTACAATAGCTTCTCTAATTTCACCAGGAATTTCCCAACGCCCAAGCGCAACTTGATCTTCCTTTTCTTCAGACAATTTCCACAATGATCTTCATAAAGATACTCTATAGTTTCATATTTATTCCCATCACATCTACACGAACTATCAAGGCATGTATTAATAATTTTCTTGCAAGCATTTACGCTTATCTCAGATTTTTCAAACATGGTAACTGCTGTTTCTACAGCCTCATTCATTCCAATATGATTACTCATCACCTTCATCTTTCTTCTGCCTTATTTTATCATTGTTCTCTCACTATTTCATTGGCTGGATTGGCCAAACAGTTGACAAACTGTTTTATACTGTTATATACTGTTTGTAGATGAAGGAGGACTTATATGCGCATAATTATTAATCACTCATCTATGATTCCAATTTATGAACAAATTGTCGATCAGATAAAGAAACAAATCAATAACCACACTTTAAAAGAAAATGATGCTTTACCTTCTGTAAGAAGCCTTGCTAAAGAATTACAAATCAGTGCTCTTACCGTAAAAAAAGCCTATGACTTTTTAGAAAGCGAAGGTCTTACTAAAACAATTCATGGTAAAGGAACTTTTATTCTTGCTGTTAATGAAGAAACCCTTTTAGAAGAAGCACGTAAAGAGATTGAAAACCATCTAGAAAAAGCTATCCAAAAAGGAAAACAAGCTGATGTGAGTTATGAAGAAATTAAAGAAATGCTAGAACTATTAATGGAGGAGTAATATGTTAAAGGTTAATCATGTTCAAAAATCTTATTCACATTTTCATTTAGATTGTTCATTAGAAATAAAACCCGGATCCATTACGGGAATAATAGGAAAAAATGGTTCAGGAAAAACTACACTTTTTAAAGCCATTTTAAATCTCATTCATATCGATTCTGGTGATATTACACTTTTAGATAAAGATAATAAAAATGTTGATAAAAATAAAATTGGTTGTACACTAGCTAATATTTCTTTATGTGAATATCTTAAATTGAAAGATTTAATGAATCTTTTAAATAACACCTATAAAGATTTTGATTTAGATTACTTTCTACAAAAATGTAAACAATATCAATTTCCTTTAGATAAAAAAATCAATGAATTCTCTACCGGTATGAAAGCAAAACTCAATGTTTTAATTGCCTTATCACATCATGCCTCATTTCTTATTCTCGACGAACCAACAAATGGTTTAGATATTCTTGCTCGAGAAGAAATTATTGACTTAATTCGAGAATTTATGGAAGAAGATGAAAACCGTTCAGTTTTAATCAGTTCTCATATTTCTTCTGATTTAGAAGGTCTATGTGATGATATTTATATGATTGATAATGGAAAGTTTATATTTCATGAAACAACGGATTGTTTATTAGATCAATATGGTTTATTAAAATTAACAGAAGAACAATTTAATCAAGTAGATCATAATTACTTTATAAAGACGAGAAAAGAAAATTATGGTTATACTGCTTTAACGAATCAAAAACAATTCTATCAAGAAAACTATCCAGAAATTATTATTGAAAAGAATAATTTTGATACTTTATTTTCTATGATGTTAAGGGGTGAATAAAATGAAAGGACTATTTATTAAAGATTTTTCATATATCAAAGAAAGCAAATTACTCTTTCTCTTTCTTGTTTTATTTGGTTTTGGCTCTTCTTATTTCTATAAGAAACCCACCTTTGTTTTAGGTTATTTCAGTGTATTCCCAGGTATCATTTTAATGAGTACAATTAGTTATGATAGTATCAATCATGGCTTTACATCTTTATTTACTTTGCCTATAAAAAAAGAAGATTATCTTAAACAAAAATATAGCTTAGGTATTTTATTAGGATTACTTTTTCTATTCTTTGCGATTTGTATTTCAAGTATAGGTTACTATCGTATTCAACAATCATTTCATTTTCTAAATAGTGATTTTCTACAAGGTTGCCTACTCACACTTATGTTTTCTTATTTTGTGATTGCGATCATAACTCCCGTAGGAGTCTACTTTGAAGCTCAAAGAAGTCAACTTGCAATGATCATTGTTTTTGGTGGTATCTTCTTATTTGTAGCTCTAATTTATTTTCTAACAAAATTCATAGGTTTTGATTTAGAAACAATTATTGATTCACTTATAGAAAATCATTTATCTATGGTAACACTTGCAACTGTTATATTCACATTCATCTGTAATATAATTTCTTATCACATTAGTTTAAAACTTTTAAACAAAAAAGAATATTAAAAAATGCTCTGTTCAAATAAACATGAGCATTTCTTTTATTATAAATCACAAATACCTTTACCTTCTCCATAAACATCATACCAATCACTATTGAAATCATTCACTGCTTTTTCAATACTTGGATTCGCAAAGATTTGTTTTAAGACTTCTACTGGCGCTGTGATTGCTTGACTTCCATAATTGAAGGCATCTCTTACTTGTTGTACTCCTTTAAAGCTGGCTGCTAATATCTTACAATCATATCCATCTTGTACGATTCTATTTGACAATTCATTGATAAGTTCCATTGGATCATTTCCTAGGTTCCCTATTCTATTGACATAAGGTGCAATATAGTCTGCTCCTGCTGCTAAAGCCATATAGGCTTGCATCAAATCATAAACAGCTGTTGCTGTCACATTGACTCCTTCTGCTTTTAGTTTTTTGATAGCTTTGATTCCTTCATATGATACGGGTACTTTGATATAGACTTGATCATCGATTTCTTCTAGTATACGATGGGCTTCTTTAACGATTTCATCGCATTCTTTAGAAATCACTTGAATATGAAGACTTCTTTCTTTTCCTATGATTTCTCTGACTTCTTTCATATGTTTAAAGAAATCTTTAGGACTTGTTTTTTTCACAATTGAAGGATTACTTGTTACTCCTACAATTGGCATATATTCTACTGCTTCTTTTATATCTTCTAAGTTTACTGTATCAATTATAAATTCCATTTTCTTTTCTCCTATTCTTTTATTAAGTTTTTTATTCCTGCTTGTAAAGCAACATCATAAAAATGTTGCATTTGTTGCTTGGTAAACATTTGATATGATTCTAATCCGTATTTTAAATTCACAAGTTCATATTTAGCTGAAGCTAAAGGATTATAATTCAGCATCTCATATTTTACTTCTGGATTTATTTGAATTAAAAATTTTACGATTTGATGAATATTTTCATCCGTTGCACTCATTGTTGGAATCAGTGGTGTTCTAATGATCACTTTATCTTTATATTCACTTTGTAAAACATAACGAATATTTTCTTTAATAAGTTGTGGTGATACATTTGTACAGGCTTGATGTTTTTGCTCATCAAATATTTTTAAATCTATATAAACTAAATCTAAATAAGGCAATGCCTTTTTTATAAATTCTAATGATGTATAAAATGATGTTTCAATAGCTGTATGAATCTTTTCTTTCTGACATCTTTTTAAAATTTCAATAAGAAATTCACCTTGCATAAAGGGTTCTCCACCGGAAAATGTAACACCTCCTCCATGTTGAAAGAAAACTTCATCCTCTTTAATTTTATTCATTAATTTATCTAAAGTATACTCCTGACTATCATATTGAATAGCACCACTAGGACATGTTTTAATAACTTGATCAAAGTCTTGATGATTTTGAAAATATGGACGATCGTTTTGATAATTAATTTGTTCTTTGAATTGTTGACAACATCTACAATGAATACATTTATTTTTAAAATAGATGACTTGTCTTTGAGTGTTTAATCCTTCTGGATTTTGACACCATAGACAACGAAGTGGACACCCTTTAAAAAAAACTGTTGTTCTTAAACCACTCCCATCATGTATTGCAAATCTTTTAATATCAAAAATCAATGCTTTAGATATTTTCATAAGTTGTTCTTTCAATAATTTCATCTTGTAGCTTGCCAGCAAGTTCAACAAAGTATGCTGTATAACCAGCAACACGAATTGTCAACGATTGATGATTTTCAGGATGAACTTTAGCATCAAGCAAATCTTCTTTTCTAACAACATTAAATTGTATATGAGGTACTTTTAAATCCACAAAAGCACGTAAGAAATTTTCAAATTTCAAACAGCCTATTTCTGTTTTAAAAAATTCTGGTAAGAATTTCATATTTAAAAGGCCACCATTCGTCGTACATGAATTATTAAGTTTTGAAACAGATTTTAAAACCGCTGTTGGTCCTTGTTTATCTCTTCCATAAACAGGTGACATACCTCCATCAGCAAGTGGTTTTAAAGCATTTCTACCATCTAGTGATGCTCCTACATTTTCACCCATTGGAACATGTGCAGAAACAGTATACATTCCTGTATGATAAGGACCTCCTCGATAATTTGTATAACGTTTCATCTTTTCTCTAAAGTAACACGCCCATTGATTTCCAAGCTCATCGACCCATCTTACATCGTTTCCATATTTAGGCACTTTATTTAAAAGCATTGTTTGTATGATTTCATAGCCTTTAAAATCTTCTTGTAAAGCATTTAATAAATCATGTTGACTTATCATTTTATCATCATAAACAAGTTGTTTAATAGCTGCTAGAGAATCTGCAAGATTGGCTACTTGAATCATTTGAATACCTGATAGATTATATTTAGCTCCACCTTTAGTAACATCTAATCCTTTTTCTAAACAATCATCAATAACAGTAGATAGAAAAGCTGTTGGTAAATAATCTTGATGTGCTTTTTCTACAATCTTTTCTGCAGTCATCATTTTATCAATAAAATAATCAATTTGTTTTTGAAAAGCATTTTCTAAATCTTGATAAGTTTGATATGTTTCTAAACTTCCTAAATCAAGACCTATTTGTTGGTTTGTCAACAAGCATCTTCCATGATTAAGTGTTAGTTCTAATACCTTATTAAAATTAAACATTGCAGCATCAGACCATCCTAAATTGTTGCCATGTGTTGTCAGTTCAACACATCCAACAATAGCATAATTACGTGCATCTTTTTCTTCAATTCCTAAATCTTCAATCATTGGTTGAATAATAGCTTCATCATTGAAAAATTGTGGCATACCACTTCCAAGTGAAACAACTTTAATAGCAGCTTGCATTAATTCATGGCTAGAATTTTTATTAAGTCTTACAGATAAATTAGGTTGTGGTAATCCTAAATGTTCTTGAGCTTTTAAACAAAGTAAAGAAAGATCATTATATGTATCATTTCCCTTTTCGTCCACGCCTCCTATCGCAATATTAAATCCTATTGGAAATCCAGCAAAATACTTCGCACTATTTTGATTTCTTAAGTAAACAACTTGATTAAATTTCAACCACAAACATTCTAATATTTCTAAAGCTTCTTGTTTAGTAAGATTACCTTTTTCTATATCTCTTTGATAATAAGGATAAAGATATTGATCCATTCTCCCTGGTGAAAAAGAAGAAGCATTGGATTCCATATGTAATATCACAAATAAAAACCATAAAGATTGCACCGCTTCATGAAAAGTTTTTGGAGGTCTTTTAGAAAGATTCATGCAAATCTTTCCCACTTCTTTTAATGATTCGATTTTTTCCCTTTCAATCAAATCATGATATCTTTGCATAAAATGAACTGCCCCTTCTAATACAAGAATCGTACATTCATAAAATTCTTTTTGTTCATCTTTACAATTCTTTAATTTTTCTTTTGCTTTTTCCATTAAACCTTGAGGACCAAGTTTTAACCATAAAGCACTATCAGGACAAATATGACCTTGAGCATGATCTTTTTGATTAATTTTTACCACTTTACTTATTTCATTGATTTCTTTTCCATAAGTTCCTTTAATCGCATCTTCTAAAGATTTTCCTTTCCAATAAGGATAAATCTTTTCTCTAAATTCTTTAATATCTTCTTCTTTTACTAAAAATTGATCTTGTGGTCTTGTTGGTAATGTTTCAAATTCTTGGTTGATCCAAGAACATCCACTTTCAGGAAAAACCACACCATAACGTACACCTTTGGTACGATTTCCTACAATCAATTCTTCATCTTCTACAGAAATCTCTAATTCTTCTAATGCTGCTTTTAAAGATAAAGCTCTTTTTTTAGGAATAGATAAATCTTCATTTTCTTGATAAACACGTGTAATGATGCGTGCTTGTTCAATAGAAGCATAACGTTTACTACTTAACATCTTTTCTTTTAACTTAGAAATTCTTTTTGTTTGATATAAACAATTCATAACATGCCTCCTTTTATTGCTTTTTATTATTACAAGGTCATTATAAGTTATAAAACAATAGTATTCAATAATTGTTTTATTGATTTTACAAAAAAAAGAAATCACTAAATGATTTCTAATCCATACTCCATTATTTTTTCCTTAAAAGGACTTCCTAACTCTTGTTCACCAATATATCCCGTAAATTCACTTAAATGCCCAAAAACATAATTTCCATCCAAATTGAACTTTTCATTTTCTGCCACAAGATAACATTTTTTACTTGCTTCCATGACTTCTTTTTTTGTAAGACCATCTTCAACATCATATGTAGTTACTTTTCCATCATGAATATTCATTCCTACTGTACCGATAAAAGAAAGATCAAAACGATAATTGTGAATTTGTTCAATTGCAAGAGTACCTATAAAACCATCTTTAGCGCGATTAAAATGTCCTCCAATGAAAATAAGATTTACTTTATGTTCCCCTTGTCTAAATAATTGCATAATATCAATCATATTTGTAATAATTGTAAGTGATATATTTTTTTGATAAATACACTTGGCAAGTTCTAAATTCACTGTAGAGATTCCTAAAAAAATCACTGTATTTTCTTCAATCAATTCAACTGCTTTTTTCGCAATGATTTTCTTTTGTGATAAACGTACACTCATACGTTCATCTACATGATAGGCATGGAGATTCTTTCTTACTTGCATGGCTCCTCCATGAATACGTTTTAAAAGACCTTCTTTTTCTAGAGCCGTTAAGTCTTTACGTATGCAATCTTCTGTGACTTCAAAATCGTTTGCGAGTTCTTTAACTTTTACTTTTCCTTCTGTATTTAATCTTGCCAGTATTTGTTCATGTCTTTCTTGTTGAAGCATTTTTTCTACCTCTCTTTTATGACATTTTAACATATTCAAAATATCTTGAAAATGAGTAACAACACCCTTCAACTTGATAAAATATGCAAAAATACATTTTTTTACTTGATAAAATATGTAAAATTACACATTTTATCAAGTTATAACTCTTTTTCATAAAAATAAGGACTACAACGAGTCCTTATTTATTGGCAAGACAATCTTAAAGGTTGTTCCTTTACCTAATTCACTTTCTAAATGAATTGTTCCTTTATAATATTGAACAATGTGTTTTACAATTGCAAGTCCAAGACCTGTACCACCTGTTTCTTTATCACGTCCTGCATCGCATCTAAAGAAACGTTCAAAGACACGCCCTTGATCAATAAGTGAAATACCACGACCTGTATCACTTACTTCAATAATGTAGTCTTGATCAATAAGATAAGAATGAATATTTAAACTTCCTTTTTGTTTATTATATTTTACTGCATTATTGATCAGGTTATTCATTAATTGTTGGATGTGTTGATGATTTGCTAGATAAGTTTGTGATGTTAAATCACATTCTACTGTAATTTCTCTTTTTTCTATTTCTACTTTTAATGATTCTAAAATATCATCAACAATTGGTTGGAGATGAACAGGATGTTTAATGACTTCAATATCTTTGTTTTCAAGTCTTGAAATCATTAAAATATCACCTATCAATTGTGACATATGATCAACTTCTTTTTGTATTTTATCCAATGCTTGTTTTCTTACTTTAGGATCATCAATCATTCCTGCTTGTAATAATTCACTATAACCTCTAATGGATGTCATAGGTGTTTTAAGTTCATGAGAAACATTCGAAAAAAATTCTTGTCTCATTTTTGTAGCATTAACAGATTCAGTAATATTTACAAAGAGCAAAGTCACCCCATATTCCACTTTAGCAAGATGGCAATCATAGACTTCTTCATCTTTTTTTAGAGTAACAATTTTAGGTTCTACACCAATATTTTCTAATTGATCTATAATTTGGTGATCGAAGATAAAATCTTGGATAGGTTGATTCACTTCCATTTTATCACTAAAAAGTTGTTTAGCTTTTTTATTGACCATAAGTATTTCATAATTTGTATCTAATAAAATGAACCCTTCATTCATTTTATCAAGAATACTATTTATTTTTAATCTTTCATTTTTCAAAGTTTTTAGTGTCTTTCTTATTGTATCTGCTTGTTCTTTAAGTTTTGTCGCAATAACATTAAATTCATCATATTGATAATGATCAAAACTTAAATAACGATTATCATTGATTTTAGAAACCTCTTCACTAATTTCCTCTAATGGTTTAGTAAGTGTTCTAGAAAAACGATAAGAAAGAGCTAAAGCAACACATAATGATAAAGCAGCACTAATAAATAATGGTTCTAAAAGTGGTCCTATATTATCAAAGATACCATTATAAGGAATCGCAATACGAACTACATAACCACGATGATAATAAGCCACATACATCATATTCTTTTTAACTGTTGAAGAATAACGTGTCGCATAACCAAACTGATCACTTAAAGCTTCTTTAAATTCACTACGTCCACTATGATTTTCTTGAATCCCCTCTTTATCACTATCCGCTAAAACATTTCCTTCTTTATCAATAATTGTTAAACGCGTATCTTTTGTATAAGCTAAATCATTAAGTTTCTCTACTTGATTATCTAAAGGTTTTTGATAATCAATTTGATTTTCTACAAGCTTTACCGTATAGTACATATCTTTTCTTGTTGTTTGCATCATTTGATCTGATAAAATAACCATCGATACACTTGAGGAAAATAATAATGTCACAATTAAAACTGTCGCAAAATATTTAAATAACGCTTTATTCATTTTTATTTCACTTCCTCAACATAGCGGTATCCTACACCTCTAATAGTTTTAATATACTTACTTCCATCATCATCCAATTTAGCTCTTAAAGCTCGAATATGCACATCTAAAACCCTTGATTCACCAATAAAATCATACCCCCAAATATGATTTAAAATTTCGTCTCTTTCTACGACACGTGTATGATTTTCTACCAAATATAAAAGTAGTTGGTACTCTTTATTGGTAAGTTCCATGACTTGTCCATTATGCATCACTGTTCTTGTTTGTTTATCAATTTTTAAAGTTTGACTTTCAATAATCGGCGCTGCTTTAGGAGCATGTCTTCTAAGCAAAGAACGTACTCTAGCTTGTAACTCTAAAACACCAAATGGTTTGGTCATATAATCATCACTACCACTATCTAAACCATTGACTTTATCAATTTCTCGGTCCTTCGCACTTAAAATCAAAATAGGTAATTCTTGATCAGTTTCACGTATCTTTTTGATAGCATCAATTCCTGAAATGCCAGGTAACATTAAATCAAAAACAGCTAGATCCACTTGATCTGTTTTCATATTTTCTAAAGCATCTAAAGCATTTGAATATTGTTTAACATTATAACCTGCACTTGTTAAAGCTAAATCTATAATTTCTCTAATATTTTCATCATCTTCTACTACATATATACATTCTTTCATTATTTCCACATCCTTTACATTATCTTAACATAGCAAAAGAATTTTATGTTAAGTTTAGGTTAAAAGTTGATTAGAAATAAAAGAACTTATACAACATATTTGTATAAGTCTTTCTTCTATTTATCAAAAATTCTTCTTAGATGTGCATAATCATCAAAACAATCAATGTTGGTATCATCATTTATTTTATCAAAATTACTTTCTACGAATAAATCTAATTCAATATATGATTCATGTTCAATAAGTTTTATTTCTAAATAAGTCTTATTAGATTGTTCAAAGAAATTTGAGATAATATTTATTATTTTTGTACAATTATTTACATCTTTAAAAAAGAAATCATTTCCTATATTGATCAATGATTTTACTTTGGCATTATATTTAGAATTTATGAGAAAAATATAATCATTTAATAAAGTATCAAATATATAATTATTCGTCATAATATTTGTTTTATTATCTAATAAATCATAAAATTGTTCTATTTGATGTTTAGCATCTTCATACTTTTGATCATTTATATTATTTTCTATCAAAATCAATCCATATCTTAAAGAATGCTGTATTTTCATAACATTATCATGAAGATAATGCACTAAAGACTTATTTTTTTCTATGTATTCCAATTCTTTATTTTTTAACACATATTCTGTTTTTTCATTATAGAGTCGTGTCATATGTATAAATAAAATACATACCACAAAAAATAAAACTAGCAATAATAATAAAACCACATAGATATCATCAATAGTTATTTGCATATGTCCTATATCATTCAACAAAATAAAGTATATTCCAAAAATCAATACCATTGTAATTGTTAATAAATATTTATTTTTTTCAATAATTGTATCTTTTATTTTAGTTTTGAAATAATTCAATACAACAATAAGAACCAAGAAAATAATTCTTGCTAAAAAAATGATAGGTATTCTATACAGCTTTATAATATTTTCTATATTATAATTTGTTATTACTTTAAAGAAAAATAAAACTATAGTTGAAGTAAAAACAGATATCCATGTAAATAATATACAAGGAATAAAATTATAAAATTTAACTTCCTTTTTTACAATAGAAACAATTACAAAATTAGTAATTGCTAGTACATATGCCATCTCATTGCCAAACAAATCGTAAGTTTGCATAATTTCCATAACAAAGAAACTAATTATCGATGAAATCAAACAATATCTGTTTTTTTGTTCAACATCACAAAAAACACCTATGAAAATTGCGCCTAATAATACTTCTAAATAATCAAAAAATAAATACATCATTTTAATAAATACTCCTTATATTGTTTTAATACATCTTGTCGATATTTTTTCCAATCTTTAAAATAACTCCATTTCTCAATAATAACTCTTCTTTATAAATTTCTTTAACCCAAAATAAATTAACTGCATAGGATTTTTGAATTCTAATGATATTCGTAGAATTAATAAGTGACATCATTTTATTAAAAGTACTCGAATATTTATAATCATCAAATGGTGTATGAATCGTAATTTCATGTAAAAAGGATTCTAAATAAATGATATCTGATAATTGCATAGAGGTTTTTTTACCATTTAAATCAAAAGTAATAATTTTATGATTTTTATTAATATATTTTTGAATTAGAGTACATGCGATTTTCATATCTCTATCAAAATTATCTTTTCTAATAAAGTAAAAAGGTTGTACAATTAATGAATCAAAAATCATATCATTCATTGCTGAAACAAATATAATAATTGCATTAGAATTGTTCTCTCTAATTTTTTCAGCAATTTTGATGCCATTTTTTTCTTTTAAATCAATATCTAAAAAGAAAATATCCCCTTTTTCAAAATACTGAGCTTCAAAATTACTCGTTATACATTCTATCGAATAATCAAGAAAGATATCTTTAAAATTATCATAAACAATATCTTTTATCTTTTTTACAAAAGCTTGATCATCATCTACTATCTTTATTAACATTCATATTTCACTTCTTTCTAAATAAAGTTACGAAAAGAAGTATACCATATTATTATTTTTTATACTTATCTTTAATTTCTTTAACATAATGTATTTAATCATTGAATTCTACCATCTCATTAATACAATCATTCAATTCATTTTCTTTTTCTAAATGTTCTAAACAAATAATTCTATAATATAACTTCATAATATATCCTATGTCTTTTTGTTGACTTGTAACCTTCTTTGATAATTCAAGAGCTTCTTCAAATTCTTCATTTAAAATGAGATACATGATTTTAAAAAGTGGGTTTTTAACTTTATTATCCAATTGAGAATCATATAATTTTAAATATTCATCTTTTTTATTCAAATTATAATAATACTGTAATTTTATAGTATACCAATGTTTATTTTGCTTTTCATCAAAAATTCTTTTACTATTTTGTTCTACAAAATTTTGATATTCTTCTTTATAATTAGAAATTTCTAAAAGGAAAACATATATCGTTGTTAAGCTGTCATTAATGGATTTATTATGAATTTTATCTATCGCCTCTTTTACTGTAGATAAATTCTTTTCAATATACTTATTTGACAACAATAATTTTGGAATATTCATTATATAAATACGCATCACCATACCAAACAAAACAATTATAATCAATGCATAGATTACTACTCTTTCTAAATGATCAACATTCATAACAGCAATCAAAAAAGCCAATAAATAATAAACGAGTATAATGAATCGATAAGTAAAAACTATCTTATTCTTCATCATTTTTCCCTACTTAGAAAGATATAAATCTAGAGGTGTTTTTGTATGTTCAACAACATATCCACTACCTCCTCGATCTTTTACATCTTCGACCATTGTTGTTATTAAAAGAGGTTGTTTTTTCATCTATCGTCATGACTGTAAACCAACCAAGTTCTGTTCCTGTTGTATCACTTTGACTTTGTTTAATTTCTGCCGTTCCTGTTTTACCTGCAAGAATGACATTATCATGATAGATGGCATGTCCTGTTCCATTTTCATCCGCAATGGCATTAATAAGATCTTCTTTTATTGTTTTTGTTGTCTCTTTTGAAAAAACATTTTTAATCCATGTTTTTGTTTTTCCTTGAACGATATGTGGTTGATAGATTGATCCATTATTAACAAAAGCACTATAGATACTTGCAAGTTGTAGAGGATTCATCAGAATTTGTCCTTGTCCATAACCACTATCAGCAATTAATTGATCACTTACTTTTTGATTTTTATTGATATACTGACTTTTATTTAAAGCAAGTTCAAAAGGAATCTTTTCACCAATCTTTAAGTTTTTATAATATTTAAACAAATTATCTTTTCCAATAGTTAAGGCACTTCTTGCAAAATAAACATTATCAGAATACGTGATGGCATTCTTTAAATTATTAGGTGAAGGAGCATGTAATGTTGTCACATAATAATTGCCCCAACTTGAATCCTTTTGCCATTTATCTTTAGCACCTAAATCCTTATCTGGATCAATTGTCTTTGTTTCTAAACCAATAGCTGCTGTAATAGGCTTCATTGTTGATCCAGGGGTATAAGTTTGTTTATAACGACTCATTAAAGGTTGATTACTATCATTATTTAAAGCATTCCATTTATCTGTTGATAATCCTAAGACAAAATCATTATTTGAATAGGATGGTGTTGATACAAGAGCTAAGACTTCTCCTGTTTTTGGATTGAGAGCAACAGAAGCACTTTTATCATTTTGATATTCATTATAAAGACTTTGTTGTAAATCAATATCAATTGTTAAACGAATATCTTTACCATCTTTTGCTTCTTTTTGGGCAACTGTTTTAATGACATTATTATTTTCATCAACAATGACAATTTTTCCACCTACTTCTCCACGTAACTCTTTTTCATATGTTGCTTCAATACCACTTCTACCAATTATTGAATTACTTGTATAACCTTCATTTTTATGTTTTTTTAAGTCTTCTGAATTAACATTTTGGACATACCCAATGATATGAGATGTTATTTTATCATAAGGATAAACACGCATAGAAATCGTATTGATTTTAACACCTTTAATATTTAAAATTTCTTGTTGAATCAATTGATTTTTTACTTGTTCTGATACATTTTTAATAAGTACAAAAGAATCATCTTTGATCCAAGATGCACTCATTTTCTTTTGAATGGTTTCAACATCCGTTTCTAAATACTTAGCTATTTGTGCATAATCATTTTCACCATTCAATTTTCCTCTTACAAGACCAACAGAATAAGCATTTCCTTGTTTAGCTAAATATTTTCCATTTCTATCTAAAATATACCCTCTATAAGGTTGTGTCGTAATCACTTTTACTTTGTTCTTATCAGAAAACTCATCAAAAATAAGTTGCTTATTAAATTTAATTTGTTCATTTTTAATTTCAATCTTATTTTTATATTTAACTTTTCCAGCTACAGTATCCATCGATATTTGATATTGAACCATATTATCTTTTTCATCTATTACTTTTACCTGTATATTACTTGGATTTATTACATCATAGATTTCTTTATGCTTTTCAATAAAATATTTTTGTGTAGGAGTATAGACTGTCTTTTGATCTAACATTTGATACATTTGTTTATAATCTTTCTTTTTTAAAAGTTCAAAATATTCTGTAACAACTTGTTCATTACTTTTTCCATGATTAGAAACAAAAAATACCACTGTCATAAGCAGTACACAAACTATTGACCCAATTATAATATATCTTTTCTTGTTCATATGGTAATCCTCCCTAATTAATACAATTATATGTGATGATTAGCATTAATGATATATTTATTGCACAAGATGCTATTTATTTGCATGAAAAGCTTTTTTTAAACAATCATTTTGTGATGTGTCAAGCAAAAATGAAAATGTCTCAAAAAAAGTTAAACATTAGCACCAGAACGGTGCTTTTGTTTTTGAACATAATTGTTGTATGACTCTCTTTTCCAAGGGTGAGTCATTGGAGGAATATATTTTCTTTTAACTTTCTTTTCTTTTGTGTCAGGTTCATCATCGAATTCTTTTGAGAATCTTTCATATTCAGGAACTTCTTCCATAAGATATAAAGTATCAAGTATGTTTACATAGAGAGAGCCGTCAAAAGCTTCAATAACCATACAATCAGTTTTATTATTGAAATATCGTTTAGCTCCTTCATTGGACGTTGGTAAATAATATTTGTTTTTAAAACGAATACAATGAGCAGCATCAATCTTTCTAGGTGACAATACTGCAAGCATATGATTGATTTCTTCAATATCAGGTTGCTTCTCATATACTGATTTGGTAGTATTGAGTTGTAGAGCGAATTGATCATTGAATTTTTTTATGTAGGAGTTTAAGAATTTATTGGCATCCTCTATATTGGTGATACGAGCGTATTTGAGTTCGATAGGCAAACGAGACTGTAATGTTTGATTGAGTCTTTCAACTCTCCCTTTGGCTTGGGGTACGCTCGTAGTTTTTATATCAATTCCAAGATTATGACAGGCATAGGAAAACTGAGTGAAGGTATCTTCATCATCGAATGCTCTGTCTTTTCTTTTATATTCAAATACAGTACGCCTGTCAGTATAAAATAAAGCAGGAATGCCATGATTCGTTAATATTTGATAGAGAACATTGTAGTATCCTTTAAGGGTTTCCTGATAATCAAAGTAGGCACCAACGATTTTACCATCAGCATCATCGATAGCGACATGAAGATGCCAAAGCTCTTTATCAATCCAATGAAAAGAAGAGGCATCCATCTGAATCATTTCACCAACATATTTGGATCTAGGGCGTCTAGGATGAGCATCTTTTTCATCAATCAAAGCGATAGAGTTCTTGATATCGTTTTTAATCTTTTTAGATTTGGAATTCTTCATTTTGGATTTTAACTGTTGTTTTAATAGCTTCTTAGTACGTCTTCTAGCTTTAGGAGAAATAATATCTTCTTCTCTAAGCCACTTATTTAAAGTAGTATCACTGATTTTAATATTGAATTCTCTATGGACAATTTCACAGAAATGAGAGAAATTGGCGTTGGAATATTCATTGATATAAAAAGAGATAATTTTGTTTTTTATATCAAGAGGAATAGTAGTAGAAGGGACTCTGCCACGATTACCATGAATAAAAGCACTTTTACCCTCGGATTTATATTTAATGATGAGTCTGTTAACCGTTCTAACAGTACAATTCAATTTAGAAGCGGCACGTTTTTTATTGCCATCAGTTTCAACAAGTTTCTTAATGATTTTATATTTGTATTCTTCATTCATTCTTAATTCAACCTTTCTCATAATAACCTCCAATCATTGAGGTTATAGTTTAACATGGATTTGATAATGTCCCACTAGTGGGACATTATCAAATTGGATATATTAAGACATTATCATTTTCGAATCAGACTTTTTTTAAACAATCATTTTGTGATGTTGACTTAGAAATTATCATAAATTATAATATAAATGAAAAAAGGAATAGTCATAAACGACTAGCCTTGGATTTTTTGTGAGTAAAATAACTACCTCAGTGTTTGCCAAAACTTTGTGAGGTAGTTATTTTTTTGCATTATTTTCTATAATGTATAGAAGTAATTTAATAACAATACTTATTATCGACATCATTAATGTTAGTGTACCTAACATAATCATGATAGCTTCATAAGCTGTCATTTCCATCACCTCCGTTTTTCATATTTCCCTAGGGATATCTATGTAAACGAAGAATACGTCCTTCGATCTAAACGACCAAGGATAACTACCTGCCGTGTATAACTATTCGGCAAAATTATATCATAGTCACTCTTTTTTAACTACTATTTTCGATAGTCATTTAAAATAAAAGCATACTAATAATAACACATGATAAACTTAATATATTTAAATAAATTAAATGTATTTACATATTTGAACAACTAAAAAAACCTCTATAAAGAGGTTTAAATTAATCGTGTATTGTTAAGTTTTCCTGTTTGATTAAATTCAATCCATTCACAGATGTTAACAACATGATCGCCTATTCTTTCAAAGTATTTAGCAATCATTAAGAAGTTGATTGTTAAATCACCTTTGTCATTCGATTCTTTGATCATTTGAATAATATCTTCTTTAACTTGATCAAACAATTCATCCATTTTAATATCCATCTTCTTTACTTCTAAAGCATGTTTTAAATCATGTTGATGGAATGCATCTAAAGCTTCTTTAACCATTTTAGTTGCAATTTTTGCCATATCTTGAATATGACCAATCATTAAGAAACTATCCATTTCTTTCATTTCTAAAATCAATTCAGCAATATCTGCACTTTGATCCCCAATTCTTTCTAAATCAGTAACTACTTTTAAAGCAGTAGAAACATCTCTTAAATCAGAAGCAACGGGTTGTTGTTTTAAAATCAAAGATAAACATTTTGCTTCAATCGATCTTTCCACATCATTAATTTGTTTATCTCCATGAATAATATCTCGAGCAAGTTCATAATCTTGTTCCTTAAATGCTGTAACACAGTTTTCAATAGCTAAAACAACAAGATGACACATCCTATCTAAATCAACATGCATCTTATTAAGCTCTTGATCAAATTGACTTCTTGGCATCTTTCTTTCCTCCTATCCAAATCTACCAGTAATATAATCTTCAGTTCTTTTATCTTTTGGCATACCAAAGACATCTTTTGTTGGTCCATATTCTACCATTTCTCCAACTAAGAAGAAGGCTGTATAATCAGCAATACGACTTGCTTGTTGCATATTGTGAGTAACGATTGCAATCGTATATTGATCTTTTAATTGTAATAAAAGTTCTTCGATTTTAAGTGTTGAAATTGGATCTAAGGCACTTGTTGGTTCATCTAATAAGATAACTTCTGGTTGTACCGCTAAAGCACGAGCAATACATAATCTTTGTTGTTGTCCACCAGATAGACCTAAAGCACTTGAATGTAAACGATCTGAAACTTCATCATAAAGTGCTGCTGCTTTTAAACTATCTTCAACGATTTTATCAAGTTGTTTTTTATTTTTAATACCATGAATACGTGGCCCATAAGCCACATTATCATAAATCGACATAGGGAATGGATTTGGTTGTTGGAAAACCATTCCGACTTTTTTTCTAAGTAATGTTGTATCTACACGGCTATCATAGATATCTTCACCATCTAAGATGACATCCCCTTCAATTTTAACATTATCAACATAATCGTTCATACGATTCAATGTTTTTAAAAATGTTGATTTACCACACCCTGAAGGGCCAATAAATGCAGTAATTTTGTTTTCTTTAATATCTAAATTTACATCTTTTAAAGCATGTTTTTGTCCATAATATAAATTCAGATGCTTAGCTTCAATTTTATTTTCCATCTTTAATTATCCCCTTTATTTACATCAAATTTACGACTGATCCATTTAGCTAACATATTTAAACCTAAAACAATAACTACTAAAACAAGAGCAATCACAAATGAAACTTCATAATTTCCTTTAGCCATTTCTAAATATAATTGAATTGTAAGTGTACCCCCACTACTTAATAAATGACCAAAAATATTTGTTGGTAAAATAGCAACTGATCCTGCTGTAAATAATAAAGCAGCTGATTCAGCAACAATACGTCCCATTGCTAGAATAACCCCTGTTAAAATCCCAGGAATCGCACTTGGTAAAAGAACTGTACGAATCATATACCATTTTGTTGCTCCAATTCCTAACGCTGCTTCACGATAACTTTTTGGCACACATTCTAATGCTGTTTGAGTATTTCTTGAAATGATTGGTAAAATCATAATAGCAAGTGTAAGTGACCCTGTTAAAATAGAGAAATTCAAATGACAAAATGATCCAAAGAACAACATCCCAAATAATCCATAAATAATTGATGGAATACCTGCTAAAACTTCCGTTGTAAATGAAATGATACTAACGAATTTTTTATTTTTTGTATATTCATTTAAATAAATTGCTCCACCAATTCCTATTGGACAAGCAATTAAAAGTGTCACAATAACAATATAAAGTGTATTAATAATATTAGGTAATATACCTACAGTATCATTAATAATACTTGTTGTATTTACTAAATAAGAAAAATCAAAGGCTGGTATTCCTCGATAGAGAATATAACCAATAATAACTAATAAGATAAAAATTGAAAGAAATGAACTTAATTGAATAAGTGCATAGAGAATTTGATCACTAACACGTTTCTTTTTTTCTAATATTGTATTATTCATCTAAGTCACCTCTTTTTAAAACATATGTTAAGATTAAGTTAATAATCATGATAAAGATAAATAGAACAAGTCCAATTGTGAATAAAACTTGACGATGTGTACCACTGGCATATCCCATTTCTGAAACGATGGCTGTTGTTAAGAAACGAACAGAATTAAATGGAAGTGGAAGAGATACTGCATTTCCGGCTACTAACAAAATAGCCATCGCTTCTCCAATAGCACGACCTACACCAAGTACAATAGCTGACATAATTCCAGATTTAGCACTTGGTACAACAACCTTAAAGATTGTTTGAATTTTACTTGCCCCTAAAGCAAGTGAGCTTTTACGATAATCATCAGGTACAGCTTTTAAGGCTGTTTCTGAAATATTGATAAGTGTAGGTAAAATCATGATTGCTAGTACGATAATAGCTGATAAAAGATTGGCCCCACCTGTAAATTGATGTGTTTTAGATCCATGATAAATCATTAATTCTAATTTATACATCATTGGATTGACAATCAAAATACCTAATAATCCATAAACAACTGATGGAATACCAGCAAGTAATTCAATTGCTGATTTTAATATTTTTCTAAGTCTTGCTGGAGCAATTTCAGCAAGGTTGATTGCTGTAAATAACCCAATTGGTACACCTATACAAATAGCTAGAAAAACCCCTACAATAGAAGTTAAAATAACATAAGCAATTCCGTATTGAGGATGTGCTGCTGTTGGTGCCCATGTTGTAGAAAACAAAATACCTGTAATACCTTCTTTAAAGATGGCAGGTGTCCCCGAAATAATCATATATCCTGTAATTGTAATAACTGCTAAAACAGAGATAATAGCACAGCCACGAAAGATCATCGCGGCTGTTTTTTCTACTAGGGATTTTGCTTTCTTATGGCTAATAATTGATAACTTTTTTTCCATAATACTTCCCTCTTTATTTTTTATTTATTTGGTGTTACTAAACCAACTTTTTTGATGATTTTTTGTCCAGCATCACTATTGATGAAATCAAATACTGCTTGAACTTGTTTAGATTGTTCACTGATTTTACCGTTTGTAGCCATTACAAATGGTCTTTGTAAAGTATAGCTTCCATCTTTAACAGTTTTTTCACTAGGTTCAACACCATCTAATTGAAGAGGAGCAACTGTATCATCTAATACATCTAATGAAACATAACCGATTGAACCAGAAGTTTTAGCAACTTTAGCAAGAACAGCACCAGTTTCATTTAATTCTTGAGCATATTGACATTGATCTTCAATTCCTAATAATTCTTCAAATGCTCCACGAGTTCCTGAACCAGCTTCACGTCCGATAACAACGATTGCTTCATCTTGTCCACCTAAATCTTTCCAGTTAGTAATTTGTCCTGTATAGATTTGAGCTAATTGATCTTTTGTTAAGTTTGTTACTTTATTAGATTTGTTAGTAATCATTGCGATACCATCGATAGCAACGATATTTTCTTCTAATCCTTTTGCTTTTTCATCATCAGTTAAAGCACGAGATGAATCTCCGATATCTGTTGTTTTTGATGCAACTGCTTCTAGACCTGCACCAGATCCTGTAAATTGTGCTTCTAATTGTAAGTTTGGATATTCTTCTTTAATTCCTTCTGATAAGGCGTTTACAAATTTTTCCATTGAAGTAGATCCATTTAAACTTACCTTTCCACTAATGTCATCTGATGAACTATTTGATCCTCCGCCACATCCGGCTAAACCAAGACACATCATGAAAACCATTAAAACACTTAATACTTTCTTTTTCATTTTTTATTTACCTTCCTTTGTTTTCTCTTAAGATATTATTTATTTTTGTTTCCTTTTCTTAAGACACTCCTATCATAGTGTTTTTCAACACTTTCAAAAATCAAAAGAACGTATGGTTTATGTTAAGTTTATGTAAAATGAAAAAAGTTCATGTTTATAAACACGAACTCACTTTTTATTATTTTTTCCTATAACGTTTACCCTTAGTAACTCCTTTTTTTTCAAGCATTCCTTTTTCTACAAGTTCATTTAAAAGTTCTCTTGTTCTTCTTTCTTTAATATCTAAATCTTTTATAAGTTTGCTTGCTTTATACCACTCTTTAGGTTCCATAAGGGTTAGAATTTTTTCATATTTTTTTGTTTTTTCGGCATTTTTTTTCAAATGAAAGAGTCAAAATCGTACGACTTGGTAAATTTTCTTCTTCAATCAATGATTCTTCCCATCCTTCATTTTCCCAAACGCTTAATAACTCGGGTACATCACTTCCTGCACACTCTCCAATTCCAATCAAATTAAACATCTTCATAAATCCTTTATTACGAGGATCTGATTTGCCACTACGTTTCATTTGTTTCTTACCCACACAAATAGTTCCTGGATTTTCAATAGTTAAACAATTCATATCTTGTTTAATAATCCCATACATTATTAATATCTCATATCACTATAATTATCCGTTATATAAAAAAGTGAAACCAAAGTTCCACTATTTTCTTACATATTTTAAATATAAACCTGATTTCATTAAGAAATCACTTTGTTTTAAATCAAATGTTTGACCTATGTATTCATGACAATCTTCAAAAATATTAGGTTGTTTTTCTTCTCCTGATAAAACAGGAGAAACAACAAGACTTAATTCATCTATTAAATCTTCTTTAATAAAATAGGTATTCGTAATTCCTCCACCTTGTAATAAAAGCTTTTTAATAGAAAATAAATCATAAAGCTTTTCTAAGGCAAGTCTTAAATCTATTTCTTCTTTACCAGTAAATAGATAAGAAATATTTAATGATTTCAATGTTTCTAGGTATTGACTGGAAACATTTTCTGTAAGAATCACAATTAAATTTTTATCTTTAAGTCTTGTATTTTGAGAAACAGTTTCATCCCAAATGATTTCTCCTTGAGGATCAATGACAACAATCCACTGATGTTTATCATCTTGATATACATAATCTGTTTTTGGTAATTGAGTATTTATTGAGGTTTGAGTTAATTTTTGTTTTGAAAACATTTCTTTAGCAGTTGTTGTTCCATAAATAATCGCATCCCCATTATAATCTTTAGAAATGTCACTATAAATCTTTGCAAGTTCTAATGTTTGTTTTTCTCTAAAGAAACCGCCCGCAATTTTACCATCTATTGATTGTAACATATGGCATATGACATAAGGTCTATTCATAGGATCCCTCCAATACCTTTATTTTTAGTATTTAACTTCTATTAAAGTTTCTTGTAATTGTACAAATGAAGCACTTGTATTTTTGACTTCTTTTACATCTGCATAATTTGTAACTAGCACAGGAGTTTCTAAAGAATAACCGGCTTCTTTAATTTTATTCATATCAAATTCAACAAGTAATTGACCTTGTTTAATTTGATCACCTTGTTTAATATGAGCTGTAAAGCCTTCACCATTAAGTTGTACTGTATTAATACCAATGTGAATAAGTAATTCAACACCTGCATCACTCGTAATACCGATTGCATGTAAACTTGGGAATAAAACAGTTACTGTTCCAGTTACAGGAGCATATACTTTTCCTTCTTCTGGTAAGATCACAACACCTTTTCCTAAAGCACCTGAAGCAAAAGCAGCATCGCTTGATTCTTCGATTGGTTTTACTTCTCCTTTAATTGGCGATAAAATTGTTTCTTCTTCTAATTTTGTTACTTCTTTATTTTCAACTTGTTGATCATTTGTTTTATAGAAAATCATTGTTAAAACAAAACCAACAACTAATGAAACAGCACCAGCAATTAACGAAACAATCATACCAGTTGCGTTTCCTTTTGGTGAAATGTAGTTTACAACACTAAAGATTCCAAGACCACCAATAACATATTGTTTAGCCGCAACTGTTCCCATAATGGCACCACCAACAGCTCCACCAATACAAGAGAAGACAAATGGTGTTTTTTCAGGTAACAAGAATCCATAGATAGCTGGTTCTGTTACCCCACAAAATGCGGAAATCACACCTGGGATTGCAAGTGCTTTTTTGTTTTCATCTTTTAATTTTAAATACATCGCCGCAAGAACACCTGTTGCCGCAAATGTTGTTCCTAACATACCTGGTAAAATTGTATCATATCCTAAGTTTCCAATATTGACCATCGCCATTGGTACAAGTGCCCAATGTAACCCAAAGATAACTAAACATTGCCATAATGCTCCAATGACAAACGCAGTTACAATTGGTGAAAAAGCATAAAGTCCTGCAAACATATTTGATAAAACTGTTGTTAATAAACTTACAACTGGTCCAATAACAAGTAACCCAATTGGAAGTGAAATAATTAAAACAAAGAACGGAACAAAGAAGTTTTGTAACATTTCAGGTACAAATTTCTTCGCAATCTTTTGAATTTGAGCTGCTAAAGCGACAATACAGATAACGGGTACAACGGTACTTGTATAGTTACCTGAAACAAATGGAATACCAATGAACTTTGTATAATAAGATCCAATAAATGGTAATGTTCCAATTGCTTTTCCTGCAGCTGATAATGTATCTGTTTGAATTGTTGGATAACAAAGTGTTGCTCCAATAATCATTCCAACAATAACATTAACATTGAATTTTTTAGCTGCGGTATATCCTAAAATAATTGGTAAAAAGTTAAAAATAGAATCACCAATCGCATTTAAAATCATATAAGTTCCACTATTACTGAAACTTGATCCTAAAATAAAGACTAATAAAGCATTTAATCCTTTAATAATCCCTGCTGCACATAATGGTCCTAAAATAGGTTGGAAACATCCTGAAATAATATCAATTAACTTATTAAAAAGTCCTTGTGGTGCTTCATCTTCTACTTGTTGGGTTCCATTACTAATACCTGCAAGTTCACATACATCTGCGTATACTAAAGGTACATGATTTCCAATAACAACTTGATATTGTCCTGCTGATTTCATCACAGTGACAACACCTGGGTTATTTTTTAATGCTTCATCATTGGCTTTTGATTCGTCTTTTAAACGAAAACGTAATCTTGTAACACAATGTGTTAAACTGTTGATGTTTTCCTTTCCACCAACATTTTCCAAAATTTCTTTGGCTAAATTTTCATACTTACTCATAATTTTCCTCCATATTTCTAAAGTATTGAAATTTGAAGGTTTGGCCAACTTAATGTCACCATCCAATTAATGACTATTTCCAAGATAAACTACACGATGTATATGAATTGTTAAGTATAGTTTTTCTTCGTCATAAAGTTCATAGTTATATTGATTTTTTATGTACATAGCTATTTTTTCGACACATTGATAAGCATTTGCGTATTTTACTTGAACAACTTCTAATAAATCATCTTCTTTTTGATTTGGTTTTTTATGTTCAACTAAACGTTGTGCAAAGAATTTCAAATGTGTAATAAAGCGATAGTAATAAGCACTTTCTTCATTAAATTCTATTTTGAAGTGATAACGCACAATATTTTCAATTTCTTGCATGATTTTCGTAATTTCATACATATCATGAACATCTTCATCTAATTGTCCATTAACAATATGTAAAGCAATAAATCCTGCTTCATCATTTGGTAAAAGCACTCCTGTTTTCTTTTCAATAATTTCAAGAGCTTTTTTCCCTATTTGATATTCTTCTTTATAAAATCTTTGAATATCCCATAATAAAGCATTCTTCACTAAAATATTGTCTTTAGCTCTTACAACAGCTGTATAAATGTGATCTACCATCGAAATATAGATATTATCATTTAAAGCTTTTCCTAAACTTAGTCTTGCTTCATCCATAATTTCTTCACCAATTTGTAAGTACTCTAAAGGAATATCTACCACAAGTTCTTTAAATCTTCTTAAAACTTCTTGATTTTCTAAACAAAAGACCTTATCTATTTTTTCTGGTTCAATCGTATCTCCTGTTTTCTTTTTAAAACAAATTCCTCGACCCATCACAATCTTTTCTTCGTTATTTTCAATAACAACAGCGACATTGTTATTTAAAGCTTTACCTATCTTCATACTCTCCCTCCAAAATAAAAACCCATTTATTGCGCACTTAAAAAGGGTGGCAATAAACAGGTTTAGCTTGTCTTTAAACAATCACTATCCTATAAACTACTCGAACATATTATCACAATTTTAAAACGGTTACAATCTTTTTTATCTATTAAATAGCCATCCCATTTTGAAGAACACATTAAAGCATCACTATATAATTCTGGTTCTTTCGTTAAAACCCAAGAAAGCGTTTTGCCACCACCAGAATAACCACTTATATAAACTTTATTTCGATCAATGTTATAATGTTCTAAAAAATATTTTGTCAAAGCAATCGTTTGATTGGCTGATAATTCATCCCAATCTTCTAATTGTGGTGCTAAAATAATCATTTGAGAATTATAGTTTTGACTGACGAAGCCAAATTCTTCTGTCTCTAAATTCTTTCCGACACCTTGAAAATATAAACCTTGATATCCTGGCAAGGTTATATATAAAGCATATGATTGCCTTTTGTCATACGCTTTAGGAATATAAGCATTATAGTGTATATCTCCATATTGATCGTCTTGGTAAACGTTATCCAATAAAAAGTTCTTATAATATTTAGTACTTGTAGTTATTTGAATTTTAGAGTTTTTTGAGATTGAATGTCTGAATTTTTACTTATATAGAGATAGCTACTTAAAAGTATCAGGCACACTATAATGCATAAGCTTTTCTTCACTAACGTTTTAAACCACAAATCATTTCTACAGTTGCTGGATCATAATGAGAGAAGAATGAACTTGTATCTTTATTAAGTGAAGCAATTGTTTGCATATCTTCTTCACTTAATTCAAAATCAAAGATATTTAAGTTTTCTTGCATTCTTTCTTTTCTTACTGTTTTAGCTAAAGGAACAATTCCTCTTTGTACAAGCCATCTTAAAATAACTTGTCCGACTGATTTATTATATTTATTACCAATTTCTACAAGTGTTTCATTTGTGAAAATACCATTTTTACCTTCCGCAAATGGAGCCCATGCTTCTAATTGAACACCATATTTTGTATTGTAAGTTAAAGCTGCATCTTGTTGATGGAAAGGATTAACTTCTACTTGGTTGACTGCTGGTACAACTTCTGTATCTAAAGCTAAGTCTACTAAACGATCTGGATAGAAGTTAGAAACACCGATGGCTTTAATTTTTCCTTCTTTGTATAAATCAATTAAAGCACGATAAGCTCCATGATAATCTTTAAATGGTTGATGTAATAAAACTAAATCAAAATAATCTAATTGCATTTTCTTTAATGATTCTTCTACAGAAGCTTTTGCTTTTTCATAACCATAATTAGAAATCCATACTTTAGTTGTAATAAATAATTCTTCTCTTGGTACATTTGTTTCTTGAATAGCTTTACCTACAGCTTCTTCATTTCCATAAGATTGTGCAGTATCAATAAGACGATATCCTGCATCTATTGCATCTAAAACAACTCTTTTACATTCTTCTTCATCTTTAACTTGGAAAACACCAAAACCAACAGCTGGCATTTTCACTCCATTATTTAATGTTTTGTATTCCATAATTATTCTCCTTCTTCAAAATTACATTTTGTTGTCGCAAGTCTTTGTAAAGATTCTTTAGTCACTTTATAAAATGGTGCATGTTTATTCACTTTTTCAATTTCTTTCATTTCTTCATTTGTTAATTCAAAATCAAAGATTTGTGCATTTGATTCAATATGATCTAATGATTTACTTCCAGGAACAAGACCAAATCCCATTTGTAGATGCCATCTTAAAATGATTTGTACAGTTGATTTATGATATTTCTTTGCAAGTTCTACAAAGATTGGTTCTTTTAACATATCACTATTTCCATGTCCTAATGGATACCATGATTGAAGTTGAATATGATTTTTCTTACAAAAATCATAGACATGTTCTGCTGGATAATAAGGATGACATTCTACTTGCATAATCATTGGTGGGATTTCACATTGATCAATGATTTCTTGAATTTGTGCAACTTGGAAATTAGAAAGTCCAATCGCTTTGATTTTTCCTTCTTTATAAGCTTTTTCTAACATTTTATAAGCATAAATATAATTATTAACGGGGTGATGTAAAATCATCACATCAACATAATCTACACCTAATCTTTTTAAAGTATCATCGATTGCTTGATCATTTTCATAAAGTGTAGGTCCTAATTTTGTTTCTAAATAATAATCTTCTCTTTTTAATCCTGATTGTTTTAAACCTTTTCCTACTTCAACTTCATTTCCATAACGATTGGCCGTATCAATAAGTTGATAGCCATGGTTTAAGGCAAAAGCCACATTGTCTTCAATTTGTTTACCAAATTGTTGAATGGTACCAAATCCAAGTTGAGGGATTTGGTAACCATTATTTAAAGTAACGAAATTAGTCATGAATTTTTAATCCCATTAAACGTGTTTCGTTGGCAGGATCTTCAGGATTATGAGATGGTTTATTTGTATCTAAGGTTTGCATTGCTTTCATTTCTTCATCTGTTAATTCAAAATCAAAGATATCAATGTTTCCTTTCATTCTTTCTTCATTTGTAGATTTAGGTAAAGAAATAACACCTTCTTGATAAATCCATCTTAAAATAATTTGACCAGCATTTTTATTGTATTTTTTAGCTAAAGAAACAATTGTTTCATTTTCTAATAAATCTTTATTTCCATGTCCTAATGGATACCATGCTTCTAAACGAATATCATTTTCAGACATCACTTTTCTTAATTCTTTTTGTTGAACAAATGGGTTAAATTCTACTTGGTTAACTGCTGGCATCACAGTCATACCATCTTTAAACTTATTCCATAAGTTAACTGTAATATTAGAAATACCAATGGATTTGATTTTACCTGCATGATAAGCTTCTTCTAAAGCTTTCCAAGCTCCTAAATAATCACCATAAGGTTGATGTAATAAATAAAGATCAATATAATCCACTCCTAATAATTTCATAGAAGTTTCAATACCTTTTTTTGCATTTTCATAACCATAATCTTGTAACCATAATTTAGAAGTAATAAAGATTTCTGAACGATCAATACCACTATCTTTAATGGCTTTTCCAACATCGCTTTCATTGCAGTAACCTGCAGCTGTATCAATATGACGATATCCTGCTTTTAAAGCAGCTAAAGTTGCTTCGTAAGTAGGTCCATCATTAGGAATCATGAAGACTCCAAATCCTACTGTTGGGATTGTTTGTTTATTATTTAATTCAAATGTTTTCATTATTATCTCCTCCAATTTCTATCTTTATTTTAGTTTTGAACTCTATAAATGTACAATATCAATACTGCATGTTAGTATGACTGTCAGTTATACTTGTTGATTTGCTTCAATAATATCTTTTAAACTGACATTTTCATGTCTGTAACGGGCATTAGGGTTAGCATCTTTTAATTTTGTGATGATCGCTTTAGATGGACAATTTTGTGCACACGCCAAACAAAATTCACACGTATTTTGTTTTCGCTTTGCTTTTTTATCTTCAACATAGAAAAGTCCTCTTGGACAAACTTTTGTACAAATCCCACAACCAACACATTGATCAGTTACAGTAATTTGTTCACCATTGATGAGTTCTGGATTTTTCGCAAAGATTTCTTTAGCAGAAGCATGAAAATCTCTTCCTGCTTGTGTTGCTTCAGGAATTTCTTCTTTTTTATTTTGGATATCTTGAAGAGCTTGTTGAATTTGTTGTTCCACATTTTTATCCATCGCTCTTTGTTCATTCATATCAAAAGATGGTAAGTAATTATCTACCATTAAAATAGAATGAATATAATTAACATGTCTTCCTTTTTCTTCTAATAAACGTGCAATGCATTCAGGAGCATCTGTGACATCTTTTCCATAAGTTAAAATCAAATAAAAATAATCTGTTTCAAATGTTGCTTTTTCTAAAAACTCTAAAATAATTTTAGGTGCTTCTCCTGCATAAACAGGATAAACAATTCCAATTTTTTCATCCTTAAAATTTAAATTTTCTTGATGTAAGACTTGTGGAATACTGATTGGCTTTTCTTCAATTTGTCTAGCCACATACAAACTATTCCCGGTACCTGTAAAGTAAAATAACATATGTTCCTTTCTCCTTTTAATCATGTATTTTATATTTATTAAGCCATTTTGCAGTCATATAATTTTGATGATCAATAATTTCACTATAACCTAAATCAAGTTGTTCTATTTGTTTTTTATCTTCTTCATCTAACTGAAAATCAAAAATATCTATATTTTCTTTCATTCGCTTTAAATGAGTAGTTTTAGGAATAGCAATAATGTGCTTTTCTAAATGCCATCTTAGAATAATTTGTGAAACTGATTTTTGATGTTTCTTCGCAATATCTAATAACATTGGATGATGAAAGATATCACGTTGTCCTTCATTTAAAGGACCCCAAGCTTCTAATAGACAATTACATTGTTTTAAAACACATTTTTGATTCTTTTGTTGATAGAAAGGATGAAATTCAAGTTGATTGATCATAGGGTGAATTGAACTATTCATGTAAAGATCCATGAGTCTTTCTGGTGAAAAGTTACATACACCAATCGCTTTAATTTTACCTTGTTGATAAAGTTCTTCCATGGCTTTCCATGAGCCATAGTAATCACCATAAGGTTGATGAATTAAATAAAGATCTATATAATCAACCCCTAGATTTTTTAATGATTGGTTAAATGCCTGCAGCGTATTTTCATAACCAGCATCTTGAATCCATACCTTTGTCGTCAAATAGATTTCTTCTCTTTTAAGGTTTACTTCTTTAAGAGCTTCTCCTATCTCTTTTTCATTTTGATAAGAAGCGGCTGTATCAATCAAGCGATAACCTGCATCAAAAGCTTTTAAAACACATTCTTTTGTTTGTTTAGGAGGTATATGTAAAGTACCGTATCCTAACATCGGTAGTTGATAACCATTAGCCAAAGTTATATATTCCATATCTTGTTCCTCCTTACATCTTTATTGTAGATTTCAAAGAAACAAAAGTACAATATCAATAAATCATCTCAGTATAACTGCCAGTTATACAAAAACAGCTATTCGAGAATAACTGTTTGAGAATTTATTTAAAATAAATTTAGCTTTTTTTATAACTGTAAGATTTTTTATATAAAAAGTATAATATAGCCTATAAATGTTCCTTATACATAAAACATTCTTTATCGTGAGAATAAATAAAACCTGTTGCTTGTAAATAAGAATATATAATCGTAGAACCAACAAATTTCATACCTCTTTTTTTTAAATCATTTGAAAGAGCATCGGATAAATCATTTGTTGTTTTACCTATTTCATATAATATTTTATTTTTAGTAAATGTAATTAAGTAGTTATAGAAACTACCATATTCATTTGTAATACTTTTAAATATTTGAGCATTATTAATACTTGCTTTTATCTTTAACTTATTTCTTATAATTTTTTTATTAGATAATAATTCATTTATTTTATTTTCATCATAATTTATAACGCATTCTATATCAAAATTATCATAAGCCTCTTTGAAAGCTTCTCTTTTATTTAATACACACTCCCAAGATAATCCTGCTTGAAACGATTCTAAAATCAACATTTCAAATAAATATTGATCATCAAAATTAGGGACTCCCCATTCTAAATCATGATACTTTATATATAAAGGATTATCTAAATTACACCATTTACATCTTTTCATAAAGCTGTTCCTTTTTTAGGAATAAAATATTTACTCATGTCATTTTGTTCATGCGTTAAAAGTGCTACTTTATTTTTTATTCCTCCACCATATCCTGTTAAACTTCCATTTGAGCCAACAACTCTATGACAAGGAATAATAATACAAAGAGGATTCCAACCTACCGCTCCACCAACAGCCTGACTAGACATTTTTTTAATTCCTCTTTTATCAGCAATCATCTTTGATATATCTTTATAAGTTAAAGTACTTCCAAAAGGTATGGTATTCATGATATCTATAACTTCTTTTCTAAAAGGTGTTAAGTTATTTATTTTATATTTAGGTGTAAAATCAGGACTTTCACCACTAAAATAAATATCCAACCATTGACATGTTTCCTTAAAAACAGATAATTCTTTTTCCTTACAGTCAACAATATGTTTAGAGACATCTTTTGAGCCAACAAACCACAAACCTGTCAAATAGTCTCCATCACTATTCATATACATATCATCAAAACCCTCTGGTGTTTTATAAAACCATTTATAAGTCATAAAATTCCTCCTTACTCATTCATTTTTATACAACATTATCCATATCCTTCAACATTACTTTCTTTATTTTTTAAATGACAATAATTTTATAGTTTTTATATATTTTATTATACAAATAAAAACTTCTTTTTATAGAAAAAAATATAAATTTTTCTCTAAATAAAAAAGCTATCCGTAGATAGCCTTTTACATACATTCTAATAAAATTTTATAGACTTCTTCTTTAGTAAGTGTACGAGGATTTGTTTTAATCAAATTTGTCGTATCAGCTACTTGTTTTAATAAATCGTTTGTGATTTCAACTTTAGATTTTAATTCAGGTAATGTTGTTGGTAAATGACATTCTTTAATAAAGTTTTGAAGAGCTTCTAAACCTTCTTCAGCTGTTTTTTGATTAAAAACAACTTGTGCAAAACGTGTCAATTTTTCTCTGGCATCATTTAAAATATGATAACAGTAAACCGGTTGAATAACTGCTAAACCTTGACCATGATTACAATCTGTAAAAGCACCTAATTGATGTTCAATTTGATGTACTTGAAAATCAGTTTGACGTCCACATTTTAAGATACCATTTTCAGCCATTGCTGAATCCCACATCAAATTACTTCTTGCTTGTTCATCATTGATATCTTTTAATAAACGTCTCATATTCACAACAGTATTTTTCATAATAGCTAGTGCAACATCATCTGAAACATTATCTTGATCAGAATTTCCTAAATAAGTTTCTAAGGCATGACTTAACGTATCAAAAGCACCTGATAATACTTGCATAGATGGTACTGTCATTGTATATGTTGGATCAAGAACTGCAAAGTCAGCTGTTGAAGCAAAGATACCACCTTTCCAATTCTTTTCTTCATGAGTAATGACTGCTCCTCCATTCATTTCAGCACCTGTTCCTGAAGCCGTTACGATGGCTCCCATTGGAATACCCTCTGTTGGAAATTTACCATGAACATATTCTAAATCCCAAATATCTTCATCAATAACTGCTTGACTAGAAATGACTTTACAACAATCTATAACACTTCCACCACCAACAGCTAAAATAAAATCAATTTTTTCTTTTTTTACAAGTTCTACTCCTTCTTGTACTTTTTTATACGTTGGATTGGACATAATCCCATTAAATTCAATCACATCTTTATTTTCTTCTTTCAATAAAGAAACAACTTCATCATAGATTCCATTACTTTTAATAGAACCTCCACCATAAGCTAATAAAACTTTACTTCCATATTTTTTTAATTCATTTGAAAAAGCTTCTTTTGCACTTCCTTTTCCAAAATAAACTTTTACTGGATAAGAATAATTAAATGTTTTCATTTTATAAGCCCCCTTGATTTCTTATCTATTACAATATGATTATAATTTACGGTTGTAACTATCGGTCAAGAAGAATATAATTTTTTTGAGGTGATTTTTATGTACACAATGATGCAAGTTTGTCGTAAACTCGATATGACTTATCAGACTTTAAAATATTATTGTAATGAAGGTCTTGTTCCTAATGTTAAAAGGGATAAAAATAATCGTCGTATTTTTGATGAACATAATGTAAATTGGATCAAAGATCTTTCTTGTTTAAAGAAATGTGATTTTAGTATTCAAGAAATGAAAGAATACCTAGCTCTTTGTTTACAAGGTCCTTCTACAATTAAAATACGTCAAGAAATGCTTTCTAAAAAAAGAAAAAGTCTTGAAGATACGATTCAACAACTTGAAGAAAGTATTGATTATATTGATTGGAAACAAAATCTTTATAATGATGTTTTAAGTGGTAAAAAACCTTATGTAAGTAATTTAATTAATTTAGATAATGAAAAAGAGCATTAGCTCTTTTTATTATCTAATAAAGTTTGTACGATGAAATTCTTCTTTTTCTGGTAAACCATATTTTTCTTTACCATCATGAATACATTTCATTAAAAATGACATATTTCTAGCAAGAACACGCATTGTTTGTAATCCCTCTTCATCTTGACTTGCTTCTCCTATTTCTCTTCCATGAATAGAATTCCAATATTGTGAAGAAGCAATTGGCATTCCTGAAATAGCAAAGAATTTATTGATTTCATCATAAGTTGAAGAAATTCCCCCGCGTCTTGCGACAACAGCACTTGCGCCAACTTTCATTGTTTTATCAAATGGAGTACTATAAAATAATCTTGTTAGAAAGGCAATCAAGGTTGCATTGGCAGAACCATAATAAACGGGTGTTCCAACCACAAGTCCATCTGCTTCTTCAAACTTTTGAGCAATCTCATTGACACAATCATCAAAAACACAATGACCTAATCTTGTTTTACATGACATACAGGTAATACATCCACGAATATCCTTATTTCCAATATGCACAATTTCACTTTCAATACCTTCTTGATCAAAGATTTTTATCATTTCATCTAAAGCAATCTTTGTATTTCCTTTTGGACGAGGACTTCCATTAATTATTAATACTTTCATTTTTCTTCTCCTTTTTCCTTAACTACTTTTATTTTAATATGTGCTTTTAAAAAAGTACATTATCATTCAATTATCTTACTATAACTCAAAGTCATAGTGTGTTATAATTACGAAAAAGGAAGTGAAACTATGATTGAATTTAACCAACTTGAACATCTTGTTGCCATTGCGAAAAATAAAACTATTTCAAAAGCTGCTGAGGAATTATTAATTTCTCAACCAGGTCTTACAAGATCCATGCAAAGATTAGAACATGATTTAGGACTTTCTTTATTTGATCGTAAAAAAAATAAAATTGAACTGAATGAAAATGGAAAACTTGCGGTAGAATTTGCGAAGAAGCTTCTTGATGGTCGCGAAGAAATGATCAAGGAACTTACAAAACTAAATCAAAATCATATTTCTTTTGGTTCTTGTGCACCAGCTCCTTTATGGGGCGTTGAATATGCTTTATTAAATAATACAGAAGCTCAAATTGAAAGTACTCTTGTTCAAGAGGAAAAGGCATTAATTGAAGGACTTAAAAAAGGTGATTATTCTTTAATCATTTTATATCATCCTTTAGAAGATAAAAAATATATTTCCCAAGAATTTTTAGAAGAATCTCTTTATTTATCAGTACCACCAGCTCATCCTTTAGCACCTTTTAAAGAAATATCTTTTTCTGATTTAAATGGTCAAAGTGTTTTACTTCTTTCACGTATTGGTTTTTGGAATGAGGTCTGTCAACGCATGATTCCTGAATCACATCTTTTATTTCAAGATGATCCTTCTGTTTTTAATGAACTGACAAAAATGTCAGCTTTACCTAATTTTAGAAGTAATATTACTATTCAAAGAGAAGAAGCTGAAGAAAATCGTATTTTAATACCAATTACTGATCAAGAAGCACATGTTCGTTATTATGCAATTTATCCAAAAGATAAAAGAAATTTATTCCAATCTATAATTAAACAAGTCAAAGATATTGATTGGAAAAAAACTAAAGAAATTGTAACTAATAAATAGTTTTTACTGTTTATTCATTATGATCCTTGTTTTATTTCAAATACAAATTACATCAATAAGTAATTAAAAAACGGGCATAAGTCCGTTTTTGCGATATAGATGCTTTTTTATTTACTTATTAGCCTCTAATTAATAATTTTTAAAACATCTTCTTCACTTGTTATATCAAAAATAGCAAGTGTTAAAGTATTGAGTTTTTCCATCGAACTATTTTGTATTGCTTGTTCTAATTGATTTGATACATTTCCTAATTTTACTTTTAATTGTGATAATAGTGTCATTTTCTTTTCTCGTTTTTCACCTTCCATAAGTCCTTCTTTTCTACCTTCATTTCTAAATCCTTCTGCCATTCTTTCCATTCCTTCACACATATCTATTTCATCTCCTTCTGGTAAGTCTTTAATTAAATCTAAACTTCTTGTAATAATAGCTGCATAAATCAAGTTATCTCTATTCATCTTTATTTTTCGATGCAATCCTTCAAAGTTTCCTTTATACATCGCCTGTATTGCTTCTATAAAATATCTTGTCTGTTCATCTTTGATTTTACTTGTATTTATTTCTTTGACATCTACAACTTTGATTTTCCAATCATTAACATATTCTTTTAACTCTTCTGGTATTTCAAAGTAATCACTTAATCTTAAGAGAGCATTCCATTTTCTATCTCCTGTATAAAAAACAATCATGACTTGGGGTATAACCTTTTCACCTTTTTTTATCTGTTTTAAATACTCCATCATTTCATAATTGCCACATCTAATCACCATTTCTTGATCAATCGTACTTTGATGTTCGATACCAAAGAGACAATAGATACCATGAATATCCCCTCTAACGATGATATCTCTTCTTCTTTTTTTATCTTCTACTTTCTTTGTATCGTTGATTATTACAGCACTGTCATTTTCATAATGTATTAAATTTTGAGCACTTATCAATTGTCTTCCATTAAACAAAACAGCATTACAAAAAGCAGAAAAATAGATATCATTATTGAAGAAGGTACGACAGGCACTATCTGGTGTTAAGTTATTTACTGTTATCAATTTATATGACCTACTTTCTTTTTTTGAGGTAACGTCATCTAGATTTGTTACAAATAAATTGTATCATATGTCCGATTATTTTTTGTCTCAAGTTTGTTTCATATTTGTCTCAAATATTCTTCTTTTCTATTATTATATACTCTCTTTTAGCTTTATTCATTGGACAAATTGTCCAAAAAAATAATTGGTCAAAATAACCAATTATTTTTAAAATTCTATAATATCATCAAACATAAATCTCATTTTATCTTTAACTTTATCTGTATGAAAATGACCACAATACCATTTTTTATAATCTAAACGTATTTCTAATTTATCTAAAAAGAATTCTGTACTATAATCCACCTTTAAAGGATTAATTCCTGTCATAAATACTTCACGAGGAAGATATTTATAAGGACAGGTATGTGAAAGAACAACATCTATTTGAGGATGGTTTTCTGCATATAATAAAAGCTTTTCTTTTATTTCATCCGATGGTTGTTCACTTGGATACCAATTATATCCCATTTGTAGACGATAGTTTTTATCCACACTATAAGCTCCACCAATCACTAAAACACTTTGATGATTAAATTGATAAATTTCTCCATCTTTAGCGAATAACAAATGAGGATATTCTTCTTCATAATAAACAATTCCCCCATGAAATATTTTCGTTTTATAACTTGTTATATTCTCTGGACGTTCTTCATGATTTCCATGAATACAAAAGAAAGTAATAGGATATTGTAAAAGACTATCCTTTAAATAAATATCTTTTTCACTTGCATGGTAGTTAATTCCTGCATCTCCTAAAACAATCATCAAATCATCTCTGGTTGTTTTATTTTTACAACAAAAACCATATACTTCACTAAAATCACCATGCTTATCTCCTGTTATATAAATCATTTTACTTACCTACCTATATTGTGCTAACATATTTGAAATTCTTTCCTTCATTTCTTCTTGAAGTGAATAAGGTTTAATAACAGTTACATGATCTTGTAACATCATCAACCAACCAATAAGTCCATCAGAAATAAGCACATCCTTAATTGTAAGATGATAACGATTTTCAAAATCTTTTTTTACTGGATGTTCTTGTCCAAATTGATCAATAACTTCTCTTAAAACCACTTCATCGAAACTAATTTCTAAAGTATCTCTTTTTCCTGAAACATACATATTTATATGATCCGTTTCTTGTTCCAAATCAAATTGTTCTCCTTCTTCAAAAGAACTTTTATGATTTCTTACTAAACGCATACGATCAAGACGATAAATAGATAATTTATCTGGTCTTTGATTGAAATATCCTAAAACATAGTATTTAGAATCTCTTTGAATAAGTTTATAAGGAGAAATGATATAGAATTCATTATTTTCTTTATGATTTCCATGATTATGAGCTATTTCAATAAATTTATTATTTTTTATTTCGTAACTTACATATTTAAAATAAATATTTTTCTTTTCATGAATGGCTTTAATAACAGTTGTCATATTTAAAAGTAAATCATAATTTCTAGGTTGATTTTTTCTAGGTTGATTTTGAATACGTGAAAGTTGTTTACTTGAACTTAATGTTTGTAATTTTGTAAGTAACGCATTGACTTCATTTTGATTTAAATCGTTATTGAAAAGCACACTATCCCATAAATATTGAAATTGTCCATCATTAAAGAATTCTTCATCAATACTATACCCTTTTCGATGTTTGGTTTTAATAATCTCTTTTTGATAAATATATTTGGATAATTCATTAATATTTCTAATTGCTTGATAAACTGTTTTAATATCTACTTTAATTTGATAGTTTTCTTCAAGTTGTTTTTTTATTTCAATAGCAGGTATATAATCTAAAGATTCTTTAATAATTAAATATGTGTAATAAAGTCTATCCATAATGATCTCCTATCTAGCATACAATGTAGAATATGTCTTATCTTTATGATACAACATTTCGTAACGGGATGGTGAATAATTATAAAGAGATTTTTCAAAACGTTTAAAGGCTTCATCAAGTGTTACAAATGGTAAATGAAGATAAGCTTGTTTATATTGTTTTTCTAATAAAAGAATAAGACTGGCTTGATAGTGTGTTTGTTCATCATTCATCATTTTATAATGTGTCATACCTAAAATGACTTGATTGAGTTGATTCATTTTAAATGTAAGTAAATGTCTTACTAGACAATAAATTTCTATATTAAAATCACTATGATCTAAAATATAATAAAATAAATTATATTTATATTCGACTAATGGTTTAAAATGTTGATTGATTAATAAATTCATCATGACTAAATGATATTCCATTTCATTATAAGATAAACAACAATCAATATATCTTTTAATATTTGAAAAGAGCCATAATTGAATATCTTTTCTTTTATTTAATTTTCTTTTTAATTGAAAAACATCAATACACGTATTCATTAAATCATAAATATCTTGTTGATAAATTCCGTCACTATGAATTAATAAATACGTTTTTACTTCCATAATTGATACATCTGTCATTTGTTCATAACTTTTAACTACCATTAAAATCATCCCCTTTTCTTTATCTATATTATAGGGAAATGATGATTTTTATGATTAATTTGTATCTATTTTAAAACCAAAAAAAAGGAGTTAAATAACTCCCCTGTTTTCTAAGAATTTTCTAATTTTCTTTGTTGCTGCTTTAAGTTCTTCTAAACTATAAGCATAAGAAACACGAATATATCCTTCTCCCGCTTCACCAAAAGCACTTCCTGGTACGCAGGCTACTAACTGATCATTTAATAATTCTTCACAGAATTGTTCTGATGTAAGACCTGTTGATTTAATACATGGGAAAACATAGAAAGCACCTTGTGGTGTAAATGTTTTAAGTCCCATTTCATTAAATGTTTTGACTAAGAAATTTCTTCTTGCAAGATAAGCTTGTCGCATTTTTTCAATTTCTTCATCACAATGTCTCATCGCTTCAATGGCTCCATATTGAGCACATGTTGGTGCTGACATGATGACATATTGATGAATTTTTTTCATCATTTTAACAAGATATTCATTAGCAAGAACATATCCTAAACGCCATCCTGTCATTGCATAAGCTTTTGAAAAACCACTCACTAAAATAACTTGATCTTTGATTTCATCAAATGCAGCAATTGAACAGAATTTATGTTCATAAGAAAGTTCTGCATAAATTTCATCTGTAATAATCATAATTCCAGATTCTTTAAAGATAGGAACAAGTTTTTCATAATCCTCTCTTGTCATGAATCCTCCTGTTGGATTACTTGGATAGTTTAAAAGAATTGCTTTTGTTTTTTCATTGATAGCTTCTTTTAGAAGTTCAGGTGTTAATTTAAATTCATTTTCTTCTGTTAAAGTAATGTTTCTTACTACCCCACCAGCTAAAGCAACACCTGGTGTATAAGCAACATAACTTGGTTGTAATAAAATGACTTCATCACCTGGATTGATAATTGTTCTAAAGGCTAAATCAATTCCCTCAGATCCTCCAACAGTAACAATACATTGTTCTGGTTTATAATCTAAATTAAATCTTCTTTTTTGATATTTACAAATTTCTTTTCTTAATTCTAATAATCCTTGATTTGCAGTATAGAATGTTTTTCCTTTTTCAATTGAATAGATTGCAGCTTCTCTAATTGTCCAAGGGGTTGCAAAATCAGGTTCCCCTACCCCTAAAGAAATAACACCTTCCATTTGATTAGCTAAATCAAAAAATTTACGAATTCCACTAGGTGGAATATCTTTTACAATAGGATTAACAATTTTTTCAAAATCCATTATGGAGTTACCAATAATCTTTCTGCTGCATCTTTATTATCACCATCAACAAGTTTACCCATGTTTTTATATTGTTTCAAAACATACATTGTGGCTGTTCTTTCAATACCTTCAATAACCGCTAAACGACTATTAACGAATTTAGCAACCTCAACCATTGTCTTTCCTTTAACAATTAATAAAAATTCATAATTACCTGCTAATAAATACATTGTATCTACTTCAGGAAAATTATAGATTTTTTTCGCAATACGATCATATCCATAATCTCTTTCAGGTTTAGCATTAACTTGAATCACTGCTGTACATACATCATGGTTTGTTTTATCCCAATTGATCAATGTATGATAACCATAGATTGTTTTATTTTTCTCTAAATCTTTAATTTTATTTTCAACATTTTCTTCTGTTTCGTTTAAGGCGGCCGCAAGATCAACGACTTCCATTTTCGCGTTGTTTTCAATTAATGATAAAAGTAAATTTTCATCCATATCCTTCTCCTCCTTATTATGCTACTTATTATATACTAATTTAAAGTCAAGGTAAATTGAATTTTTATAGGAAATAAGAGAGTTGTTGCTTGTCTAGATAAGCAAAGTGTTCTATAATAAAGTTGAGGTGAAATTATGATTATACAAAGTAAAAAAGTTTGGATTGCTGATCAATTCATTCCTGCACAATTAGAATTAGAAAATGGAATTATTAAAGAAATATATCCTTACAATGAAAAAGAAGTTACTAAAGACTATGGGGATTTAAGAATTCTTCCTGGTTTTATTGATATTCATTGTCATGGAGCTTATGGTTTTGATACAAATGATGCTGATCCTGAAGGTTTAAGAAAATGGACAAAAGGAATCGTTGATGAAGGGGTTACTTCATTCCTTGCAACAACTCTTACTCAAAGTGAAGAAGTTCTAACAAATGCAGTAAGTAATGTTGCAAAAGTTGTTGAAGAAGGTTATGAAGGTGCTGAAATTTTAGGAATTCACTTTGAAGGTCCTTATTTAAATAAAGCACATAAAGGAGCTCAACCTGAAGAATACTGTGTAAAACCTGATATTGAACAATTTAAAAGATATCAAAAAGCAGCTCATGGTTTAATTAAATATATTACAATGGCTGTTGAAAATGATGAAGATTACGCTCTTACAAAATATTGTAGTCAAAATAATGTAGTTGTAAGTATTGGACATTCAAATGCGACTTATGAACAAGCTGTTCAAGCATACGCTCATGGAGCAAGAAGTATGACTCATGTTTATAATGCAATGACACCATTTACACATCGTGCAAATGGTTTAGTTGGTGGTGCTTTACGTATTAGAAATATGTATGGAGAAATTATTTGTGATGGAAATCACTCAACTCTTGCAGCTTTAAATAATTTCTTTACTTCTAAAGGACCTGATTATAGTATTATGATTACTGATTCATTAATGTGTAAAGGATTCCCTGTTGGTACTAAATTTGATTTTGGTGGACAAGAAGTTGTCATTTATCCAGATGGTAGTGCACACTTAGTAGAAGCTGGTAATTTAGCAGGATCTACATTAAATGTGAATAAAGGATTAAAAATTTTAATTGAAGACGCATTAGTGCCTGTTAATTATGCCATCAATGCTTGTACATCAAACCCTGCTAGATGTTTACATGTTGATGATCGTAAAGGTACAATTGGTGTTGGTTATGATGCTGACTTAGTTGTTTTAGATAAAGATTATGAAGTTGTACAAACTTATTGTAAAGGTGTTGGACAAAAATAATGATTTGAGATGCTTCGTGCATCTCTTTTTTCTTATATAGAAAGTTTTTTTCAATGATTTTATGATACAATTATTTCAAAAGGAGGCGATTTTTGTGTATCGTTTTTATGTATCAAGTTACGCTAAAGGAAAAGAAAAAGGTCTCTATGTTTGTAACTTAGATGAAACAAAAAATGAGCTTCATTTAAATAAACATGTCCCTACTGATGATTTTCCTTCTTATGTTATTAAAAAAGATGACTACCTTTATGTATCTTTAAAAGATGCACGTGTAGGTGAAGGAGGAGGTGTCGCAAGTTATCATATAGAAGATGATGATTTAAAACAACTTTCTTTTTATAATTCTCATGGTCGCTCTTATACTCATTTATGTTTAAGTCCTGATCAAAAATATTTATTTACTGCCAATTATCATGTTGGAGCAACAGCTGCCTTTCCATTAAAAGATCATAAAATTGGTAATAAACTTTCTGTTGTTCACCATCATGGTTCAGGAATTGATTTACTTAAAAGACAAACAAGTCCACATGCTCATTATGTAGGAATTACACCCGATCAAAAATATCTTTATAGTGTTGATTTAGGTGCCGATAAAATTGTCATGTATGAATTTATTGATGAAAAATTACAAGAAACGTCTTTAAGTCAATCAGTGATTCCTGGCAGCGGTCCACGTCATATGATTTTTTCACATGATGGTAAATATTGTTATCTTGTCAACGAAATCGCTAATAGTATTATGGTTTATCAATATGAAGATGGACACTTTACATTGATTCAAGGAATTAACTGTGTTCCTCGTCATTTCCATGGTTTTTCAAGTGCTGCCGCTATTCATATGACTTCAAGTGGTAAACATATTATTGTTTCTAATAGAGGTCATGATAGTATTGTCCTTTATCGTGTAAATCAAGAAACTGGAAAGATTTCTTTACTTTATATGGTGCATACAGGTAAAGGTCCTCGTGATTTTAATATTATTGATGATCGTTATATTGTGGTTGCTAGTCAAGAAGAAAATCGTTTAGAGCTTTATACATTTGATGAAGAAAAAGAAGAAATTAAGCCTACAGGCAATACTTTAGATATTATTCAACCTGTTTGTGTGGCTTTATAGGAGAAAATTATGAAATATGAAATTGTAGGAGATACTCTCCCTGCTGTTATTTGTCATTTAAATAAAGGAGAAAAAATGATCAGTGATAGTGGTGCCATGGCTTGGATGGATCCATGTATGAAAATGGAAACTAATGGTGGTGGCGCTAGTAAAATCATTGGTAGAATGTTTTCTGGTGAAACTTTATTTAGAAACAGTTATACTGCACTTGAAGATGGACTTATCGCTTTTGCATCTAGTTTTCCAGGTAAAATCGTACCATTAGAAATTGAACCTGGTAAAGAAGTGATTATTCAAAAATCAGCTTTTCTTGCAAGTGAAAAAAATATTGAAACATCTGTGTTTTTTAATAAAAAATTTTCTTCTGGTTTATTCGGTGGAGAAGGCTTTATTTTAACAAAAGTTTCAGGACATGGAACTTGTTTTATTGAAATTGATGGAAGTACTGTAGAGTATAATTTACTTCCAGGTCAACAAATGGTTATTGATACTGGATATCTAGCAATGATGGATGCAACTTGTAAGATGGATATTCAATCAGTTCCAGGTTTAAAAAATAAATTTTTAGGAGGAGAGGGATTATTTAATACAGTGATTACTGGACCAGGTAGAATTGTTGTACAAACAATGCCTATTTCTGCTGTAGCTAATTCACTTTCAAGATTTTTCCCTCAAGGTAATTAATGAAGAAATTATTTTGTTTTGATATAGATGGTACTTTAAGAACAACAACAGACCATCAAGTACCTGAAAGTACTGTTAAAGCTTTAAACTTATTAAGAGAAAAAGGACATCTTTTATTGGTTTCAACAGGAAGAAGTGTTGATTCTTTAAAAAATACACATATTTATGATACATTTGCTTTTGATGGTTATGTATGTAATAGTGGGCAAGCTTTATTAGATAAAGATTTAAATTTAATTCACAAAGAAAATCTTTCTCGAGAAGTGGTTTTAAAAGCCTTAGAAGCTTCTAAAAAACATCACATTCCTTTAGCACTTAAATGTACACCAAGAATTATTAATATGGAACCAAATGAAGATGTTATTCGTTCATGTCACTATTTTAATAATCCTATTCCAACTGTAGGTACATATACAAATCAAGAAGTAGGTGCCATGATTGCCTATGGTCCTTTAGGATATGATTATCAAGAATTTAAAGCTATTGATGAATTAGATGTCATGATTGGTGAAAGTAGTTATGCAGATATTACAATCAAAGGCATCTCTAAAGCAACAGGTATTGATTATTTTATGAAGTTATGGAATATAGATAATTATGTAGCTTTTGGTGATTCTTTAAATGATGTTGAAATGTTTAAGCATGCATCGTTTTCTATTTGTATGGGACAAGGAAATAGTGATTTAAAGAGATTAAGTGATTTTGTGACAACTTCTATTGATGAAGATGGTATTTATTATGCATGTAAAGAATTAGGTTATATCCAATAAGATATAACCTAATTTTTCATATAAAAAAGAACAATGCTTTAGTATTACTACATTGTTCTTTTTAATTTTATCTTAATTTTGTAATATCAATTAATGATGGTACACCATGTTTACGTTTTTCAAGTGAATCAATTAATGCTTTTGCTGTATCAAGTGAAGTATAGATTGGGATACCTGCTTCTACAGCAAAACGTCTAATTAAGAATCCATCTTTTAAGTTATCATTTCTTGTTGGAATATCGATAACTAAATCAACTGTATCTGTAAACATTAAATCAAAGATTGTATTTGTTTTTTCACTAATACGATTAACAAAGTGTACTGGTACATCATGTTCTTTTAAGAATTTATATGTTCCTTCTGTTGCATATAAGTCATAACCAAACATGTAATATTGTTTAGCAATTGGTAAGAATTCTTCTTTAGAAGAATCTTTAATTGTACAAATGATATTCTTTTTCTTAGGTAATTGAATACCTGTTCCCATGAATGCTTTATAAATAGCTTCATCTAAGTTTTTAGAAATACCTAAGACTTCTCCTGTTGATTTCATTTCAGGTCCTAAAGAAATTTCAGCACCTTTGATTTTTTCAAATGAGAACACTGGCATTTTAACTGCAATTGTTTCTTTTTCTGGAACAATACCATAAGAATATCCTTGTTCTTCAATTGTATGTCCCATGATTGCTTTTGTCGCAATAGCAACAATTGGGATATCTGTAACTTTTGAAATATAAGGAATTGTTCTTGAAGATCTTGGGTTAACTTCAATAACATACACTTGATCTTCATAAACAATGAATTGAATATTGATTAATCCAACAACATGTAATGCTTTTGCAAGACGTTTTGTATAATCAACGATAATATCTTTAATTTCTTGTTTGATTTTTTGTGGTGGATAAACTGAAATACTATCTCCTGAGTGAACCCCAGCACGTTCAACGTGTTCCATAATACCTGGAATTAAGATACCATGTCCATCACAAACTGCATCAACTTCGACTTCTTTACCTGATAAGTATTTATCAATTAAGATTGGATGTTCTTGATATTGTCTATTAATGATTTTCATGAATTTTTTAATATCACCATCATTTAAAGCAATTTCCATACCAGCTCCACCTAATACATAAGATGGTCTTACTAAGACTGGATATCCTAATTTATTAGCTACTTCAATAGCTTCTTCTGTTGTAAAGACTGTTGAACCTCTTGGACGGTCAATATGACATTTTTCAAGAATTTCATCAAATCTTTCTCTATCTTCTGCTGCATCTACATCATCAGCATCTGTTCCTAAGATTCTAACACCCATATCTGTTAAAGCTTTTGTAAGTTTAATAGCTGTTTGTCCACCAAATTGAACAATTGCTCCATCTGGTTTTTCAATATCCACGATACTTTCTACATCTTCAGCAGTAAGTGGTTCAAAGTATAAACGATCAGCAATATCGAAATCAGTAGATACTGTTTCAGGGTTGTTATTAACAATGATTGTATCGTATCCTGCTGCTTTTAAAGCCCATACACAATGTACTGAACAGTAATCGAATTCAATACCTTGTCCAATACGAATTGGTCCTGATCCTAAAACCATGATTTTTTTCTTTTCTCTTTGTGGTTCTACTTCATTGACACCACCTTGAATTGAATAGTAATAAGGTGTTTGTGCATCAAATTCAGCAGCACATGTATCAACGACTTTATAAGCTGCAACGATATTATTATCTTTTCTCATTTGATGAATTTCTTGTTCTGCTTTTCCAGTTAATTCAGCAATCACTCTATCTGGGAATTGTAATCTTTTTGCTTGTTTTAATAAATCAACAGTTAATTCTTCTGTTTTGATTCTTTCTTCCATTTCTACTAAATGTTTGATTTTATCAATGAACCAAACATCAATTTTAGTAATTTCATGGATTTCTTGTTCAGTAATTCCTTTTCTTAATGATTCAGCAACTGCAAAGATACGTTGATCATCAACATCTTTTAATTTTTGTTTTAATTCATCATGTGTTAATTTTGTAAAGGCATCTAAATGTAAGTAGAAAACATTTTGTTCAAGAGAACGTAAAGCTTTCATTAAAGCTCCTTCAAAGTTATTACAGATTGACATAACTTCTCCAGTTGCTTTCATTTGTGTTCCTAATTTTCTTGAAGCATCAACGAATTTATCAAATGGCCATTTAGGAATTTTACATACAACATAGTCTAATGTTGGTTCATATGAAGCATATGTTTTACCTGTAACGGCATTTTTGATTTCATCTAATGTATATCCTAAAGCAATTTTAGCTGCTAATTTAGCAATTGGATAACCTGTTGCTTTAGAAGCTAAAGCTGATGAACGAGAAACACGAGGGTTTACTTCGATAACACAGTATTCAAAACTATTTGGATTTAAAGCATATTGTACGTTACATCCACCTTCAATATTTAAAGCTGTGATAATATTTAAAGCTGATGAACGTAACATTTGATATTCTTTATCTGATAAAGTTTGGCTTGGTGCCACAACAATACTATCTCCTGTATGAACTCCAACAGGATCTAAGTTTTCCATGTTACATACGGTAATACAGTTACCTGCACTATCTCTCATAACTTCATATTCGATTTCTTTCCATCCAGCAATACATCTTTCAATTAAACATTGACTTACTCTTGATAAACGTAAACCGTTTGAACAAATATCATGAAGTTCTTTTTCATTATTAGCGATACCTCCACCAGTACCACCTAAAGTATAAGCAGGTCTTACAACAACTGGATAACCAATTTTTTCTGCGAATTCTAAAGCATCATTAACATGGTTAACAACGATAGAAGCAGCACATGGTTCACCAATTCTTTCCATTAAGTTTTTAAATTCTAAACGGTCTTCAGCAAGTTTGATTGTATCTGTGTTTGTTCCAATTGTACGAACATTATGTTCTTCTAAGAAACCTTCATCCGCTAAAGCCATTGCGATATTTAATGCATTTTGACCACCTAATGTTGGTAAAATACTGTCTGGTTTTTCTTCCATGATTAATTTTTTAACAACTGGTACAGTTAATGGTTCGATATAAACTTTATCAGCGATATCACCATCTGTCATGATTGTTGCTGGGTTTGAGTTAATTAAAACAACTTCAACCCCTTCTTCTCTTAAAGCACGACAAGCTTGTGTTCCTGCATAATCAAATTCTGCAGCTTGACCAATGATGATAGGTCCTGAACCGATAACTAATACTTTTTTAATACTTAAATCTCTTGCCATCTTATTTACCCTCCATCATTTTTTCAAATTCATCAAATAAAGCATCTGTATCTAATGGACCAGCACATGCTTCTGGATGAAATTGTACTGTTTTAATATTCTTACCAATATATTCAACGCCTTCAATTGTTTGATCATTTACATTAATAAACCAAGGTTTAGCAATATTACGATCAATAGAATCATCACAAATCACATAGTTATGATTTTGTGTAGAGATATAAACACGACCTGTATTTAAATCTTTAACAGGATGGTTTGCTCCATGATGTCCATATTTTAATTTTTCAGTTTTAAATCCATGAGCTAAAGCCATTAATTGATGTCCTAAGCAGATTGCAAAGATTGGTAATCCACTTTCAGATAATTTTTTAACTTCTTTAATAATTTCTACATTTTCACTTGGATCCCCAGGACCATTTGATAACATCACTCCATCGAAGTTTCCTTCAATAATTGTACTTGCTGGAGTTGATGCTGGATAAACTGTAACTTCAATGTTTCTATTTGCTAATGATTTAGCAATATTCTTCTTAGCACCAAAATCTAATAAAGCAACTTTTCTATCTCCACTACCTACTGTATAAGGTTTGTCACATGTTGTTTTTTCAACAACACCTGTTACTTTAAAATTATGTATTTTTTCCATCACTTCACTTAAATCATCATATTTAGTTGTTGTAATCATTCCATTCATACAACCTTTATTTCTAATGATTTTAGTTAAATGTCTTGTATCGATTCCTTGAATACAAGGAATGTCATGTTCAATTAAATAGTCTTTTAAATCAATATTTTTTCTAAAATTACTTCCAAGTCTAGCAAGTTCATTCACTACAAATCCTTCAACATAAGGTTTTGATGATTCTTGATCTTCTAAACATACTCCATAGTTTCCAATTAATGGATATGTCATGACAACAGATTGTCCTGCATAGGAAGGATCTGTTAATACTTCTACATACCCTGTCATTGAAGTATTAAATACAAACTCACTTACAACTTCTTTGTTAGCCCCTACGCTTTCACCTTCAAATACGTTTCCATCCTCTAAGATTAAATAGGCTTTCATATATTGTCCTCCTTTTTTTGCTATAAAAAAACATATCAATTAAAAATGATATGTTAGAAACAATGAGAATATAAAAATGAGGCACTCGTATTCAATTGTAAGCAATCATATTTGACACTTTGTTGTAACATAGCCCTCATCTCCTTTTGTTCTTGAATAGTATAGTAGATTTAATAACATTTTTCAACACTAATTTATAATTTTTTATTATTATGTAATTTTATTTTATTAACAATTTTTTTGTACAATAAAAAAAGAGATTTTACTCTCTTTCTATGATTAAAAATACTTTTCAATATCCTTTCTTTCATCTTCTGATAATCTTAAAATATCCATTGCTCTTTGATATGAACAATTTAGTTCATTCATAACATTTCTTATATGTTCAATATTCTTTTCTTTACGCGCTATTTCTTTTCCTTGATTAATTCCTTGATTAATTTAGTGCTAGTATAAATTTAGTACCAGTTAAATAGAAATAATGTCTCAAAAAATGAATTGAAAAATATTGAAAAGAATACTAATCTAAAATAAGAAAAAGAGGTACTAAATATGGCAGGTAAAAAAGTAATAGATAAACAATTTAAATTGGATGCAGTGCAATATAGAAAAGATCATCCTGAATTGACTTTTGAACAAGTAGCTAAAAACTTGGGAATTTCCAACAGCTCAATTCATAGATGGTGTAAACAATTCAGTGATGCAAAAGACAAAAATGATAATAAGAATGAAAATAGAGATTTATTTAGAGGATCAGGCAATTTTTCAAGTGATGATGCAAAAGAACTTGCCCGTTTAAAAAAAGAAAACAAAGATCTGAAAGATGCCGTTGAAATATTAAAAAAAGCTATGAGCATAGTAAGCAGCCAGTAAACGTACTTTACGAGGCAATCAAAGAATACATAGAAGAGAATGCTGGTATTAAAAGCGTTTCTTTAAGAGCTGTAACTCAAATACTTAGTGTTTCAAGAAGCGGGTTTAAAAGCTGGTCAAATAGAAAACCATCAAAATCAAAGAAACGAAAAGAAACTGTAAAAAAGGAAATAAGTGAAATACATAAAGGAAGCCATGAAATCTATGGAGCGCCAAAAATCACTGAAGAACTCAAGAAAAAAGGATATGTGATATCTGAAAAAACAGTAGGAAATTATATGCGGGAAATGCATGTAAAAGCACATTATATAAAACCATGGACAAGAACAACAATATCAAAAAATTTTTCAAAAAGGTTGAAAAATATCTTAAAAAGAGATTTTGATCCATCATCACCAGATGCAGCATGGTGTACAGATATAACCTACATATGGACATATGATGATGGTTTTGTTTATTTGACAAGTGTAATGGACTTGTTTTCAAGGAAAATAGTATCTTGGGTACTTACAAAAGATATGACAGCAGAATCAGTGCTTGAAGCAATAAAAATAGCACAGGAGCGAAGAAATATTAAAAAACCAGTAATTATACATAGTGACTATGCCGAAGAAAAAACTATACCGAAGTTTTGATAACGGTATAGGAAAAACTTCTCATTCTTCGGTATAGTATTCTCATAATAATCGTTAATTGATATTGTATAATCATAGGAGGTTATGATTATGAACGATATCATTTTTTTATCTCAAGAACTCTTAGCTTTCTTGAGAAAAAAACATTACAAAGAATCAACATTAGCTAAGTATGAAAGAGAACTAAAAGTTTTAAAACGTTTTTGTGAGGCACATCACACAAGTAATTATACTTTTGAACTGGGCAATAAATATGCCGAAGATATTTATGTTGATGGGCATTTTAGTGCTCATCGTTACTTTGACAGAGGTCGAATCACAAGACTTTTAAATTTTTATTTAGTTAACGGTTATTTTGATCTAGCGATTAAACAGGGAGTGAAATTTGATGATACAAAAATAAGATTTCAAAATGAATACGATGACTACAAGTCATATATCTATCAAAAGGATTTAAAGGAATCAACGAAACATGGTTACACATATAATGTTTATATGTTTTTGAATTACTTGTCAGAAACTGATTTAAATCAAATAGATGCCCTGTCTGTTGATCTAGTCTACTCTTTTATATCAACAATTAAGCCTAACAGACAGAGGTACATACTATGTGGATTGCGTTCCTATCTTCGATTTATAAACAGAAATGATCTGCTTCAACGAATCAAAGGTATTCATTCACCAAGGTTCAAAAGGATTATTTCTGTTTTAAGTGATGATGAAAATATGAGGATACAAGAAGTATTAGACTCAAACAAAGTAACAAATAGAGATAAATCTATTTTCTTGTTAGGATATATTTTAGGAATGCGAGCATGCGACATTGTATCTTTAAAACTAACCGATATAAACTGGGAAAATGATTGTATTCAATTTGTACAATCAAAGACAGGGAATGAAGTTAAGTTGCCACTTCGTACTGATATTGGAAATGCATTATTTCTCTATATGACCTTGGAGCGTGAAAAGAGTAATTGCGATAATGTCTTTCTCAGCCATTATCCTCCATATAATCCACTGGTTGATCATTCAGCATGTTATCAAATAGTCCGTAAAATCATGAATCTGGCTGATATTCCAATGGACAATAGGTTTTTTGGTGTACACTTTTTAAGGCATAATACAGCATCAACACTTGTACGAAGTGGTGTGGCACTTGAAACAATATCTGCAATACTTGGACATTCAGATCCTAATTCTACAAATGTCTATATTTCTACTGATTCAGAAAAATTGAGGGAATGTGTTCTTTCAATGAAAGATATTGGAATGGATGGTGAACTGTATGAATGAGTTCAAAAGCAGATTAGGCAAAAGTATTGAATCATTTCTTATGTTTAAACATTCAGTCGGTCTTTTATATCAGACAGGAGAATATTATTTACATAACTTTGATAAATATAATTCAGTAAATGGAAATTATGATTATTTGGACAAAAAGACAGTGGAAAACTGGGTTCATCAGCTGAAGGAACATACTCATTCGCAGTACATGGGATATATGTCATACATTAGAGAATTTGGCCGATATCTCAATAGTATTGACAATAAATCTTATATACTAAGTGACAAATATAAATCTGTAAGATATAAAGCAAACATATATCTCTTTTCTAACGAGGAACTTCATAAATTCTTTCAACAAATTGAGCTGCATAAAAGCAAGACATCGAAGATTAAAGAGTCTCTCGTACTGCCAGCAATATTTCATTTTTTATATTATTTTGGTGCAAGATGTAAAGAAGCACGTGTTTTAGAAAGAAAAGATGTTCATTTAGATTTAGGATATATTGATATTATAGGATCAAAAGCATATCGTGATAGAAGATTATTTATAAGTACCGAATCAAAAGCCTTTTTTGACAAATTGTTAAACCGCAAACTGAATACATCTAAAAACAAAATAAAACTGCAAAATAAAATAATAAACAGATGGAACATTATGCCGTTATAAAACGCAAAATCTCCACCTGTTTTTTATTTTGTATTTATAGTACTATTTAATTATGAAAATTACGAAAGGAAAAAGAAAAGAAACAGCCCGTTAAAGTATCCTACCCCTCTAACACTGTTCCTTTTCAATCGTCAGTTGATACTGATGATACATGAATTATGATACAAGATTTTTCACTGATTATCAAGCATGCCTTTACTTCACAAAATTACAGTTTTTTCAATCAGCCTGTTTCTGATCAAATTGAAAAGATTGAATCCTACTGTCTTAATTACGTCAATCTTTCTTCAGTTCATACCCACAATGACTTGTCATGTAAATCATCCAATCTTGTCTATTTTAAAAGCTATAGCCGTCATTATATTTATTTTCGTAATACTGTTCATGACGATATGATTACGATACCTGTTTTATATTGTAAAAATGATGGGCATTTTCATGCTGTTCTTCCCAATTCTGTTTTCATACCACATTCATCATTCTCTTTATTTTTTATTCTTAAAGTCCTTTCCACAAAATTTTTTACTTCTTTTACTGTTGAGAAAATATGCGATATTTTTCAGATATCCATTTCCACACTCTACAGGTGGATTTTCAAATACAACTGTTATCTTAGAATTTTTACTTCCTTAAAAAACAGATACCACATGCATTTTTTTATTCATCTGATATATGATTTTCATGATATCATACATGATCTCTTTGATATCGGTCTTCATACTCTTTTTCAATATGACCGCAAATTATTCAATCACGGTCCCTGATCTTTTTATTGTTTTCTTCAAATAAATAAGTTGGCAATGTTTCCTGTATTTTTCTCATACTATACTCAATATTGAGGAGGAAAATATATGAACGGACAAAATACAGACAGTTATGAATTCAGAAAACTTATTGGTCAGATAAAGTTTTCATTCATTGCACCTGTTGTATCACGAACTTTTACTGATGATTCGATAAGTGCCTATTTTAAACGCGTTTCAAAACGTGAAATCGACTGGCCTGATGGTACAAAAAGAAAGTTTTCTGATCAGACGATGAAATGGTGGCTCTATAAATACAGAAAAAATGGTTTTGATGGGCTGATGCCCAAAGATCGACTGGATCTTGGCAGAGTAAGAAAGCTGGATGAAGAACATAAAGAATATATTGCCAGTCTCATTAATCAGTACCCTAAAATCACAGGAGTCATGATCTATGAAAAAATGATTGAAGATGGTGTTTTAAACAAGGGTGACTGTTCCGTAGATACGATACAACGTTATATCAGAAACAGTGGCCTGAGAAATGGAAATGGTGAAACATTGACCAGAGAAAGAAGAACGTGGGAATTTGCCCATTCATGTGATGGCTATGAGGCAGATACCTGCCATACGTTCTATATTTATGATGAAGAAAATATTTACAGGAAAACATATCTGATTGCCATCATCGACAATCATTCTCGAATGATCGTTGGTGCTGAATTCTTTTTCAATGATAATGCCATCAATTTTCAAAAAGTATGGCATGATGCCGTTTTAAGATATGGGAGAAGTAAGGTCATTATTCTTGATAACGGCAGCAGCTATAAAAATAAAAGTACAAAGGAAATAGAAGCCAGACTTGGGACCAAGATTATTTATAATCCTCCATATTCGCCAACTGGAAAGGCTTTGATTGAAAGGTTCTTTCATACAATGAAGATGCGATTTATGGATGTACATAACGGAAGTGACTACCATTCTCTTGGTCAGCTGAACAATGATCTGAATAAATGGATCAATGAATATAACAGAACGATCCATTCATCATTGAAGGAAGATGAAAATGACAATCATACGCCTCTTGAACGTTATATGTATGATATGAAGGATATTGAGGTATCAAGACTGGCAAACAAATCACCTGTTGATTATGTACCATGGCTTGATGATGTATTTCTTCATGAAACAACCAGAAAGGTCAATGGCGATTCAACCGTATTGGTGGATAATCAGCTTTTTGATGTTCCATCTGTCTATATAGGAATGAGAGTCATTATTCGTTATAATCCAAGAACCTTTGAGGGAACTTATCTTTATGACATAGCCCAAAAGAAAAAAGTTCCTTTAAAAAGAACGGATCGAATTGAAAATGGAAAAACAAGAAGAGAGGAGATCATTTACTGATGGAAATGACAACTTATTATGGGATGGATAAAAATCCATTTACTAAAGATGCAACTGTTTCAACACTTTTTACATCCAACGATTTTAATCAAATGACTAACAGACTTGAATTTATTATCAGATCAAGAGGGATTGGTGTATTTTTAAGCAGTCCAGGGATGGGCAAGACAACATGCCTCAGAAAAACACTGGAAGCACTCAATCCAAATCGCTATGTTGTCATCTATATATGTATGACTACTATTACAGCTATTGATTTTTACCGCATGCTCAATGATGCACTTGGTCTAGAAGAAACAACAAAAAAGTCACAGATGTTCAATCAGATTCAGGATGAACTCAAAAGACTGACATCAGAAAATAAAATGGAAGTCATTATTGCGATTGATGAAGCACAGTTTTTAAGAAAAGAAGTATTGAGGGAATTTATCATGCTTATGAATTTTGATTATGACTCAAAAGATTACTGTACACTTATATTTGTAGGACAGAATGAATTTTTGAGAACGCTGCGTCTGAAAGCACTGGAACCATTCAGACAGCGTATCAATATGAATTATACATTTACAGGTTTCAATGAAGAAGAAGTCAAAAATTATGTTATTTCGAGATTGCAGTCAGTAAACTGCCGAAGTGATCTTTTCAAAGATGAGTGTTATCATACATTATATTCATTGATGAATACATCAGTAAGAACATTGAACCTGCTCATCAATAAAAGTCTTATACTTTCAATGCATTATAACAAGGAAGTAATTGACAGCGAACTTATTATGGAGGCAAGCAAAGAGCTGATGCTTGGATAGATTATGGATTACATATTTAAAAACAAGGATGGAGAAAAAACTGTTGGAGAAATCACATATCTTCATATCACACCGTTTTATGAATTTGAAATCGAAATGAACAATCAAAAATTGAGATGTTATCTGGAGCATCTGTTGTCACAATGGAATATCTGTATTACAGATTATGATATAGATGTGGAACTGGCACATCCAACAGATATATTTTGGAATTCAAATGCAATCTGTGAAAAGATAAAAGATGAGGATATGAGTTTAAAGATTGCCTACGCCATAAAAGCAGTTTATTCAGAAAGAGATTATAGTAGAGATGTACTGTAACAGGTGCATCTTTTTATTATATTCATAATTGAACAGATTGAATAGTGTGCGGTCATTAATACAAAATGATAAATTAATGGTTAATATAATTTGCGGTTGTGTGGTGTGTTAAATCTGCGGTTTAACA
>NZ_JBKYAR010000006.1:72018-80215 GCF_047023275.1 Faecalibacillus sp.
ATTAATGGTTAATATAATTTGCGGTTGTGTGGTGTGTTAAATCTGCGGTTTAACAACAAATATGATTCACTCATGAACAATATTATTCCAAATAGAAAATATTTCTTTTCTGATCAAATTGATAAGTATTATTCCTCGAATTCAATTCCGCTATACTTTAATAAAATATGGGATTTAGCTGGACTAAGAAGAGAAACTGAAGTAAAACCCAGAGCATATGATTTAAGACATCATTTTGCATGTGAGAACCTTTTGAAATGGTCATCAAATGGTGAGAATGTATACGCTAAGCTTCCGTACTTAATGACATACATGGGACATTCCAATTTAGAAAGTACATATTATTATCTCCATCTCATTCCCGATTTTTTTCCCAAGTACAATCAAATTTCATTTTCAAGTAATGACTTGATTCCGGAGGCAGATGAATATGAAATATAATCGCAATCAGGATTCTTCTTTTTGGAAGTTGGCTCGCAGTTTTCTGCATGAATACATGCCAATTGTAAGAAATCTATCAGATAAAACAGTTGAATCATATAAAATATCAATCAAATTGTATCTTACATTTATCAATGATGAAAAAAATATAACCAATGACAAAATAACGTTTGACATATTCACAAGAGCAAATATGAAAGATTATATCGTTTGGTTGAAAAATAAAAATGCATCAGCAAAGACTATAAATTTAAGAATGACCGCCTTGAAATCATTTTTAAAATACTGTTCAGAAGAAGATTTTGAACTTAGAGTGTTCTATAATAACGCATGTACCATCAAAGGTCAAAAAATCATTAAAAAACCCATAGAATATCTTAAACCAGAAGCAACAAAAGCCATTTTATCAGCATTTGTTGGAGATACGGTAAAACACAGACGTAATCGAATGATACTTATATTAATGTATGATTCAGGATGTCGTGTTCAGGAAATAGCTGATCTGAAAGTTTCATCATTACATTTGGATGTACGTAACCCATATATGACAGTTATAGGAAAAGGAAGAAAAACACGAAATGTTCCCCTTACCAGAAAAACAGTTTTACATCTCAAAAACTATTTGACTGAATTTCATGAGGAATCAAAAGATGAATATTTGTTTTATTCATTTTTAGATAACAAGCCTCATCAGCTTTCCACTGACAGTATTGCCCTGATTTTAAAACAGGCAGCTAAAATAGCCAAGGAAAGATGTGCTCTCGTTCCAGATCGAGTACACTGTCATATGTTACGTAAAACAAAAGCAATGGATCTATACAAAGATGGAGTTCCATTACCATTTATTATGCAGTTTCTTGGGCATGAAAGCATGTCAACAACTTCTGGTTTTTATGCATTTGCATCATTAGAAATGATGTCAGAGGCATTGAACAAATCACATGTAGGAACAATAACTGAAGAAAAGCTATGGACTAAATCTAACAATATAAAAGATCTATATTCACTTGACTGATAAGAATACTATACCGAAGAATGAGAAGTTTTTCCTATACCGTTATCAAAACTTCGGTATAGTTTTTTCTTCGGTATAGTCACTATTATACTGAATTCGGTATAATAGTGATAGAGGAATACAGTTTACAAGTGAATTATATAAAGAAATAACAGAAAAAATGAAACGAAGCTATTCAAAAAAAGCATGTCCATGGGACAATGCATGTATAGAATCGTTTCATTCATTAATAAAGAGGGAGTGGTTAAATCAATATAAAATCCAAAATTATGATGATGCATATAAACTGATATTTGAATATATAGAGACATTTTATAATACAGTGAGAACGCATAGTCACTGTAATTATCAAAGCCCAAATCAGTATGAAAGAAGTTATGCAAAAAACAGTTAAACTAAATGAAATATTTCAGTTTAACTGGTACTTTTTCTTGACGTAGTACCAAATTCCTTCATTTCTTGCTTCTAATGCAATACTTTCACCTAAATCGCACATATCTCTAACCTCTCCTTCTATTTTCTTTGTATCAAATCCGTATTCTTCTACTATTTTTAATTTTTCTTGATAATCTAATACATTATTCAAAAATACCATCAGTGGTGTAAATAATTCATCATATACTTTATATTTTTCATCTAAGTTATGTTCTTTGTTTAAGTATATCACAAGAATAACACCCTTGTCATAAACATCCTTTCTTTCTACTGTTGTTCCATAAATAATTCTTTCATGTGTTTCATAAACATTCATATGCCCATCTTTTATTTTGGGAGCCTTTGGTATAATCCATAAAGAATACACCTTTTTCATTCCATCATAGTTTTTACCATCATACTCTCTTCCCCATTGACTAGATAACATTCGTGCAATGTATGCTTGTGCTCTAGTGATAATAGAATACCCTGGATAAAGATTATTTTGTATTTCTATATTTAAATAAATACGTATTTTCTTTCCATTTTCTTGAGGTACATCAATATAACACAAAATATCATAATAAACCACGCCTTCATCTTTGATAAAGCCTTCCTTATCTACAAGATGAAAATGTGGATTAACTATGCGATCACCTATATGTACTCCTTTTATTAGTCTTCTAATTTCTTCAATACTTAAATGCTTTGCTTCATCTACAACTACCTTTATAATTCTTGATAAAACTTCTTCATTTCCAATGATCATCTTGCATAAATGATCATACATTGTTGTTTGTTTACTTGTTGTTATTTGATTTATTTTGTCCATAAGTAGTCCTCCTACTTATTTATCTGTTCTTTTTTTACTTTTTTTCTTCTTTTTTTGAAAAAAATAAAAAAATTGTTAGGAAATCATCAGATTTCCTAACAATCATGTATCCTAGCCTTTAATAGCTTTATGATATTCTTGAAGTGATTTAACTTCATGTGTTCCATGAATTTCAGCTTCTAAAATACCTTCTACTGCAGCATTTGCAGCAGCAATATTTGTCATATATGGAATTTTCATTTTAATTGCTGCTTTTCTAATATAACTATCATCATGTGCTGATTCTTTACCATGTGGTGTATTGATGACCATATCTAATTCACCATTTGTAAGTGCATCTGTAATATTTGGACGACCTTCATTGATCTTTTTAATTTTGATAGCTGGAATATTATTGCTGTTGATTAATTCAAATGTTTTACCTGTAGCTACAATTTCAAATCCTGCATCATAATATTTTCTAGCAAGAGCAACAACATCTTTTTTATCTCTATCAGATACAGAAATTAAAACACGACCAGATGTTGGTAATTTTGTTTGAGTAGCTTCTTCAGCTTTAAAGATAGCAGCTCCATAAGAATTAGCCATTCCTAAAACTTCACCTGTTGATCTCATTTCAGGTCCTAAGATTGGATCAACTTCTGGGAACATATTGAATGGGAAAACAGCTTGTTTAACTCCAATATGTGGAATCTTTCTATCTTTTAAGTCTTTAACAGGTGATGGTCTACCTGTAAGTTCACGCGTAACAATATCTGTTGCAAGTTTTACCATGTTGATGTTACATACCTTAGATACTAAAGGTACTGTTCTTGAAGCACGTGGATTTGCTTCTAAAACATAAACTTTATCATCAGCAATCGCATATTGCATATTCATTAAACCACGTACATTCATTTCTCTAGCAATTTTCTTTGTATATTCTTTAATTGTTTGTACATGTCTTACTGGGATATGTTTAGATGGTAAAATACATGCTGAGTCTCCTGAGTGAATACCAGCAAGTTCAATATGTTCCATAACTGCAGGAACATAAACATTTTCTCCATCAGAAATAGCATCTGCTTCACATTCCATAGCATCATTTAAGAAACGATCAATTAAAATTGGACGATCTGGAGTGACACCAACAGCAGCTGCCATATATTGTTTTAATGAATCATCATCATAAACAACTTCCATACCTCTACCACCTAATACGTAAGATGGTCTTACCATTAATGGATAACCAATTCTTTGAGCAATTTCTAAAGCATCATCGATTGTTACAGCCATTCCTGATTCAGGCATTGGAATTTCTAATTTTTCCATCATTTCATTAAATAAGTCACGATCTTCTGCCATATCAATTGTTTCAGGTGTTGTTCCTAAGATATTTACACCATTTTCTTTTAATTGACTTGCTAGATTTAATGGTGTTTGTCCACCAAATTGAGCAATGACTCCTAATGGTTTTTCTTTTTCATGAATACTTAAAACATCTTCTAATGTTAATGGTTCAAAATAAAGTTTATCAGATGTATCATAATCTGTTGAAACTGTTTCTGGGTTACAGTTTACAATAATTGTTTCAAATCCTAATTTCTTTAAAGCAAGAGAAGCATGTACACAGCAATAATCAAATTCAATACCTTGACCAATTCTGTTAGGTCCTCCACCTAAGATCATGATTTTCTTATTATTTGAAACTTCATCTTGATCTTTTCCATTATATGTAGAGTAATAATAAGAACTATCTTTTGTACTTGATACATGTACAGGTTCCCATACTTGATGCATACCCATTGCAAGTCTTTGATTTCTAATGTCTTTTTCTTCAACATCTAATAATTTAGAAATATATTTATCAGCAAAACCATCTTGTTTAGCTTGTTTTAAAACATTATCTGGTAATTGTTGTCCTTTATAAGAAGCAATTTTTTCTTCTTCTTCAACTAATTCTTTCATTTGTTCAATGAAATAATGTTTGATTTTTGTAAGTTCAAATAATTCATTAACTGTAGCACCTTTTCTTAAAGCTTCATACATAATGAATTGTCTTTCACTTGTTGGATTAACTAATAATTTTAATAATTCATCTTTAGATAAATCATTAAAGTTTTTCGCATAACCTAAACCATAACGTCCAATTTCTAATGAACGAATTGCCTTTTGGAAAGCTTCTTTATAAGTTTTACCAATACTCATAACTTCCCCAACAGCTTTCATTTGTGTACCAAGTTTATCTTCTGCTCCTTTGAATTTTTCAAAAGCCCAACGTGCAAACTTAATAACAACATAATCTCCATCAGGATAATATTTATCTAATGTTCCATATTTACCACATGGAATTTCATCTAATGTAAGTCCAGCTGCTAACATTGCTGAAATTAAAGCAATTGGGAAACCTGTTGCTTTAGAAGCTAAAGCAGATGAACGAGATGTTCTTGGATTGATTTCAATAACAACAATACGATCAGTTACTGGATCATGAGCAAATTGAACATTTGTTCCACCAATAACACCAATTGATTCAACAATACGATAAGCTTGTTCTTGTAAACGATTTTGTACTTCTTTTGAAATTGTAAGCATTGGTGCACTACAGAAAGAATCTCCAGTATGTACTCCTAATGGATCAATATTTTCAATAAAACAAATTGTAATCATGTTATTTTTAGCATCTCTTACAACTTCTAACTCTAATTCTTCCCATCCTAAAATAGATTCTTCAATTAAGCATTGGTGTACTAAACTTGCTTGCAAACCTCTATTTACAACTGTTTTTAATTCATCAACATTGTAAACAAGTCCTCCACCTGCTCCACCCATTGTATAGGCTGGTCTTACAACTACTGGATATCCTAATTTATCAGCAATAGCTAAAGCTTCATCAACAGTGTTTGCAATTTCACTTCTTGCCATTTCAACACCAAGTTCATTCATGGCTTTTTTGAATTCTAAACGGTCTTCTCCACGTTCAATGGCATCAACTTTTACTCCTAATACTTGAACGTTATATTTGTCTAAAACGCCGGCATTACTTAATTCAGAACATAGATTTAAAGCTGATTGTCCACCTAAGTTAGGAAGTAAAGCATCTGGTCTTTCTTTTTCAATGATTTGTGTTAATCTTTCTACATTTAACGGTTCAATATATGTCACATCTGCAGTTTCTGGATCTGTCATAATTGTAGCTGGGTTAGAATTGACTAAAACAATTTTATACCCTAATCCTCTTAATGCTTTACAAGCTTGTGTTCCTGAATAATCAAATTCACATGCTTGACCAATAATAATTGGTCCTGAACCAATGACTAATACTGTGTTAATATCTTCTCTTTTTGGCATCTTTAATCCCCCTTTTGATTGTAAAAAAAACATATCTTAGAAAAGATATGTTTCAAATTAAAAAATAAAAAGCGAAAAAGGGCCCATGTCTTTATATTGAATTGTCATAAGTAGATCTTTTTTCATAATGGCCTCCTATAAGTAATTTCGCTCTATCCATAGAAAGATTATATAAGATAATGAATGGGAATTAAATAAATTAAAATATAATTATCATACTAATTTTTTATTTCCATACCAAATAATATCCTTGCCAATTCTTTTTAAGTTGAACTGTGTCTTCTTTTTTCTTTTTTATACCCATTTCATTTGTATAAGTATATTCAATCATGATTGTATCTTCTTTTTCTAGGTTTTTACATGTATATTTCTTTTCAAATTCAATATACTCTTTATCACTATTAATTTGGTCTAGAACAATCGTTTTCTTTTTCTCACCATTAATATAAATTGTTCCTTTAACATCATGATACTCTGTCTTTCTTTTAAAATTATATTCTTTATCCCACAAATAAATTTCATCTTTCTTTGTCTTATTTCCACTAAATGAAAGTGTAAAATTAGCCTTTTTCTTTTTATTATCATAACTTTCTAACATAAAACCTCCACTAGCATCTTCATCTAGATAGTTTTCAAAGTTGATATCTGCATCTAATGTTTCAGAATTTGTTTCACCATTTGTTTGGGAAATAAGTTGTGCGAATTGAAGTGTTTGAATAGGAAGATTTATTGTTCCTTTAAAATGATCTTCTTCTTTATTTAAAGAAAGTGTATATGTATCTTTATCAGTTTTAAAAATAACTTGTGCTGTTGTATTATCTTGATAATTTTTTAAAATCAAATCAATATTTAAATCATAACTATCATTTTTAATATCACTGATAAAACCACTAAAATAAGAACAAATAGAATTTGTATCTAAAGTAATTGGTTCTCTATTTTGATAATCATAAAAATCATTGATTTGTTGTTGCAATGAAGAATTTGCTTCTTCCAATGCATCCATTCTCTCACTCATCTTAACTGCTACATAACTTTCCATAATAAATGATAGAAAAATAACAATTCCAAAGATAATAATCATATTTCGATGATTAGTACTTTGATCCGTTTTTATTTTTTTCTTTCATCTAAAAGTTCTTCTAAAGAGATGCCAAAAACATCAGCCATAGCCTTACAACTTTGTATATCAGGTGATGACTGATTACTTTCCCATTTTGATATTGTTTGTCTTGATATATGCGGTAATTTACCTAATTCTTCTTGCGATAATCCCTTCATTTTCCGATATTTTTAAATACGTTCTCCAAGTGTCATATAATCTTTTCTCCTTTTATTCATCATAACATGAAATAAGAAGAAGATATGCTCTAAGGATTAACATTTTGTCTATAAATCTTTACTTTAATAAAAATCAAATATTTCGTACAATTATCTAAAGGAGGAATTCTATGAAATCTAAAATACTCTTTATTTGTTGTTTTATTTTATTATTATGTGGTTGTTCAAAAAAGGAAGACACTAAAACCGAAGGACTTCTTACAAATAATGATATTGGTTTTACAATTATCGTTGAAGATGGTCGTGGAATTACAAAGGATTCTAAGATAAATCATATAAATGATTATATTGGTGATCAGTATATAGAATCAAAAAAGAATAATGATACAGTTTATTATAATGATTCTATTCAAATTACTTTAAATAAAAAGAATAAAGTTAAAAAAGTAGAACTATTTTCAGATCATTACAAAGTTGAAGGTAATTTCTACGTTGGTTTAGAAAAAAATAATTTAGATTACGAAAATCACAAAGAAGCGAACAATCAATATATTGCCTATAGTGAAAATAAAACAGTTAAAATGACCTACACGCTTTCAAACAATACAATTACAAAAATCACATTAGCCTAAAAATAGTTATCGATCAGATAACTATTTTTCTTTTAATTTCTTCATTTTTTCTTCTTTTGCAATCGTTTTAAAAATAATACTTTTACTTGTAGGACTATATGATTCAAAATCTATCTCATGTGCATGCTCATCATATATTGGTGCATCATCCACAATAATCGTTACATTCATACGTAAAATATCATAAATTCTTTTTACTAAACTTTATATCTGATTTTTGATTATCCCTATAAATATTACACTTTCAAGCAT
>NZ_JBKYAR010000007.1:0-80079 GCF_047023275.1 Faecalibacillus sp.
TTAACATAAATAGAACTGTCTTTTGTACAATGCCACCTTAACTTAATGACATTGCGATTATCACAACACTTTTTTATTTTTGACAGATGCCACAAGGACTGTATCCTTGTTGTTGTAATTTTTTTGAAGTTGAAGTAACTACTTCTTTATTTTGTTCGCTCATTTTTGAAACACTTGAACAATTTGGATCATGATATTTTTTATTTTTTATATTAATAACATACTTTTTACTTTTATTACTTGACTTATTATGATAATCAAATGGATCTTTGGCTTCTTTAATACCATACGTAGGTTCCCCTTCTTTGGCTTTTCTTGAAGTTCCATCTTGATAATTAATAGTAACACCCGGTTGAACGTTATAAATATAAACACAGAAACGAATATTTTCATCTTCAACAGAAGCCGCTTGTAAGATTAAACCTCTTGCTACTAAATCATCATCTTTATATACAGGAATCGCTTCATATAAAACATGATGTCTCGTATTTTTAATATAATCTCTAACCTCTTCTTCAAATGGCAACATACCTGTAACATTAAAATAACGTGTTCCAGTCATTAAATTTCTTTCTTCAGCATTTAAACCACTTAAAGCAAAACCAATTTGATGACAACGATTATATAAGTATTTTGTAGAAATCAAATCATCATATCTTTGTGTTTTCCATCCTGATGGTTTAACCATTCCAATAGATTCTCTTTTACTTGTTGGAAGTGTTTCAGGACCTAAACATGCTTGATCTTTTTGAGTACGTCCATATTCATCTAAATCATTTAATTGAATATATGTTTTTGTTGTATATTCATCTTCTTTAAAAGTTGGATTATTACTATTGATTTCAATGTATGGTTGTCCACTATATTCTTCTACTTGATTTAAAATAGCTTGAACATTATTTTCATCAAAAGTTATTTTTTCTACTTCTATTTTAAGTTGATGATCAACAGAAGTAATTTGATAATGTAAGGTTTCTTTAGAATCTACATAAAATGATTTTTGAATTTCTTCACCATTTTGTACAACTTTTAATTCATGATTTCCTTTAGTTAACTTTAATTCATAAGTTCCTACACCTTGACTTTTTAAAGTATCAATTTGATCTTGATCAACATAAACATCTACATCTTGACTACTTGTTTGTTCTAAAGAAAGTGTCACACTTTGTTTAGAAGATGTTTTTTCTACTTGTTGATTGCATCCTGTTAAAGTAAATGTCATCAATAATGAAAGTAATAATAAATAGATTTTTTTCATTATAGTCCCTCCTTGGAGTACAAGTATATCATATTTTCATTTTTTTATTTTCTATTTTTTAAATAAAACTCCTATTTTATACATTTAAAAAGAGTTTAACGATATCGTTAAACTCTTAGTTATATTGTTTTGAACTTTTTACGATATAAGATATAAGCAACAATACTTGCTATTGCTTCAGCAATAACAAATGACATCCAAATACCTTCAATCCCCATGATATTTAATAAAATGTATGCTAATGGTACTGTAATCAATAATTGTCTAAGTAAAGAAACTATTAAAGAATATTTTCCTAAACCTAGAGCTTCAAAAACACCTGACATTAAAACTCCAAAAGATGAAACAATAAAACTTAAAGATAAAATTCTAAGCCCTGTTTCTCCTATTTTTAACATGCCACTACTTGCATTAAATAAAGAAAGTAAAACATTTGGAACGATAAAGAATAATAATGTCCCTGCTCCTAAAATAGCAGCAATAACCAAACCAGATACTTTTAAAATTTGATGCATTCTTTCTTTTAACTTAGCTCCATAATTATAACTCATTAAAGGTCTCATTCCTTGTACAATTCCTGATGTTGGCATATAAATAAATGTTTGTAACTTGTAATAAACCCCAAAGAAAGCGACTGCACTTTGTGAAATGGATGCTAATATTCCATTTAATAAAGAAACAAGAACCGATGGTAAACACATCATCACACTTGAAGGAATAGCTATACTATAAAGTTGCGAAATAACATGAAAATCTACTCTAAATTTTTTAAATGAAATATGAAGATGTGTATTGTACTTTCTAAATAAGATAAACGCTAAAGAAGCTGATGAAAATTGTCCAATAACTGTCGCAATGGCTGCTCCAGCAACACCAAAAGCAGGTAATCCAAAATAACCAAAGATCAAGATTGGATCTAACACAATATTAACAACCGCTCCAAAGATTTGCATGATCATGGGCATCATCATGTTTCCTGTTGCTTGAAACATTTTTTCAATAGCTAAATGAATAAATTGTCCAATAACTAATGAAACAACAATCATTCCATATTGCATTCCATAATCAATTACATTTTGATTTGTTGTAAACATATTTAAAAATGGACGAATAAAAAATAATCCAATAATTAAAAATAATAAAGAATGTGCTAGTGACATTACAATTCCTTGAGTTGCATAATAAGATGCTTTTTTATCATCTTTAGCACCTAAATGTCTAGCAATAAAAGCATTCATCGCAATTCCTATTCCACAAGAAATGGCTAATGATAAATTTTGTAAAGGGAAGATCAGTGATACTGCTGTTAAAGCTTCTTCTCCAAGTTGAGAAACAAAGATACTATCTATAATATTGTATAATGATTGAATCAACATTGAAATCATTGGCGGAATCGCCATTGACATTAATAAAGGAAATACAGGCTTGTATTCCATTGGGTTTCTATTTTCCATATAGGTCTCCTTTCCATAAAAAAAGCTATAGATGTCTATTTATGATCAGAAATAGAGAAATCTATAGCTTACCTAAGCAATATTCAATTTGCTTGTCTATATTAATAAATATTTTTATCTTTGTCAATTGTTTTAAGCAGAAATTAATTCTTGATCCAAAGATTCTAAAGCCATAATAGCATCCCAACAGAAGCTATCTTTACCAACATATTCATCAAAATGATTACGTTTAAATTGAATCATCACTTCTTCTTGAACACCGCTGAATTTAATGATACAGTTTTGTGCTTTTAAACGATCAACGATATCAAAGAATTCATGAATACCTGAATCATCAATAGAAGGAACACCTCTCATTGAAAAAACAATAGCTTCTAATGAATTATCTAATTCATCTAAAACATGTGTCATTTGTTCTTGTGTTCCAAAGAAAATAGGTCCACTTAAATACATAATTCTTGTTTTTTGATGATGATGTTTTAAATCTTTTCCTACGCGATCTTTATCAATATCACGTACTTCTATATGTAAATGAGAATTATTTAAAACAAATAAGATAATTGAAACCATGACTCCAATAACAATCGCAACCGTTAAATCAAAAACAACAGTCGCACACATTGTAATTAAATATTGTGAAATATTTGTTTTAACTCTATTATGAAATAATGTTTTAATTTCTTGCCAATCGTTCATACGCCAAGCAGTAACCATTAAAACACCAGCAAGTGCGGATAAAGGAATGCGTGACATAAGTGAACCAAGTAAAAACATCGAAATCAAAATAACAATTGAATGGAAAACACTGACTAATCTTGTTTTTCCACCTGCTTTAATAGCTACAGATGTTCTAGCAATCGCAGCTGTTGCAGGAACGCCACCAAATAATGGAATCAACATATTTCCAATACCCTGTGCCATTAATTCACGATCAGCATTTAATTTTTCATTTTTCATTTTACCAGCACTTGCTCCACATAAAAGTGATTCAATCATTCCAAGTGCAGCAATACTTAAAGCAGGTAGCATCAATTGTGTAATTGTACTTAAATGTAATGAAGAAAAGGATAATCTTGCTTCTGGAAACAAAGTACTTGGAATAGTCCCTACTTCATGAACCGGTAAATTTAAACATAATTGACAAATTAAAGCAATAATAATCCCTGCTAATGATGAAGGACAATATTCTCCCCATTTTTTAGGCCAAATAAGCATAATCACAACAACTAAAATCCCAAAGAAAACAGTTGGTAATGATACTGGAAAACCTAATTTTAAATATGAAAACAGTTTTTCTAAAGCACTTGAACCAACAGATGTTGTCCCAAAGAAATTATCAATTTGTCCTAATGCAATAATGATTGCAATTCCACTTGTAAAACCAGTAATAACACTAGTTGGAATAAAAGAAACAATTTTTCCAAACTTAAATAATGAAGCAATAATCAACATACATCCAGATAAAAAGCTTGCGATGAAGACACCTTGTAAACCATATGTTGTTGAAAGTCCAATTAAAATAGCTGACATAGCACCTGTTGGTCCAGAGATTTGGTAACTTGCTCCCGATAAAACACCAATCACTAAACCAGCAATAATCGCTGTAATTAACCCAGCACCTGCATCTGCTCCACTACTTACACCAAACGCTAAAGCAAGTGGTAAAGCAACAGCCGCTACTGTTAATCCTGCTAAGATATCTTGTAAAAGAGTTTGCATATTATAGCCTCTAAACTCATTTTTCAAGTCACTTATATAATCTTTAAACATAAAATCCCCCTTTTTAACCCTGTGTCATTATACACATTTACTTTTTCTTTGTTAAGGTAAGTTTTAGATAAAAATACATTTATTGATTTTGAAAGAGTTTACATTTAAAAATAATGATGTAATAATTTTCTTAATCAAAATTTTATTTCCAAACATATAGTAAATAAAAGTCAATTTTTTTGTTTTATTATATATTCTTGAAAATTTTATTTCTTTTAACTATTTTATACCTTAAATTTAAATAAAAGTCTTAGATATGCCAATTGCATAGTATTATAAATGTCCTAGTTTAAAAACAAATTATTCATATATACCATATTTAGTTTCATTTTATGAAACTAAATTTAATATATAGCCATTTATATTAGCATCAATAAACTGTTATGATAGTTTAAAGGAGGGAAAAGAATGGATATCAATAAATGTTTTAGTTTTATTAAAATATGTAATGAAAAATTACTTAATAATAATGAATATAATATAGCGCGTGTTTTAATGAATAATATTGAAAACATACAAAATGTCACCCTTGAAAAAGTATCTTTAGAAGCTAATATTTCAACAGCCTCTGTGAGTCGTTTTATTAATAAATGTGGTTTTAAATCTTTTCAAGAATATAAAAATTGTATGATGGCATTTAATAATAACGTTAAAATGCATCGTTTGATTTCTCATACTCAACGCTTTATGAGAAAAACAAATCAAACTTTATCAGATCAATTATATGATGATGCTATTAATAATCTTCAACAAACAAAAATCAATTTAAATATTGATTTATTAAAACAAATCATCCAACAATTAAAACATAGTCAACATGTTATTATTTTAGGTGATAGTCATGAATTAGCTGACTTCTATACACTTCAGTTAGATTTACTTGTAAATGATATTCCTACCCAGTTAGTCAATATTGGTGATAAAAATAATTCTTTTATTCATTTTTTAAATAAAGATGACACCGTATTATATATTGATTTGTATCATGATTGGTTTCCTGGACAAAGAGAAAATATTTTAAAACAAATTAAAGATAAAGATATTTTTACTATTTGTTTTGCTCAAGAAAAAAAACATCTAGAAGACTATGCCGATATTCTTTACATTTATGGGATAGAAAACAGTGTAAATGATGGTTATTATTCCTTACCTTACCTAAGTAGGTTATTATCTGAACTATTTTATCACATTATTTGACATCGCTTTACACATTTTGTAAAGCGCTTTCTTTTTAGATGATTGTAAGTGCTTTTTTATAGAAATATAATTATTTTAGGGAAGGAAAAGGAGGAAAAACTACAATATGAAAAATTCAAAAAAAGCACTTTCTTTAATGATGGCTTCTGCTTTAGTTTTTACAAGTACTCCTCATCAATTCATTGTTAATGCCTTAACACAATATCAACCAGGCGTAACAGTTGAAAAAAACAGTACTGGTAAATCTGATGCAGACTATCAAGCAACATTTGTCTACGAAGACACTGATGAAAGAGATGCTGTTTCAGTATCTGTAGCAGGAAGTTTACAATTCTATAAACATGACGATATTACAGATGGTTTCATTAAAACTGGAACAGCAGCAGGAGCAAAGGTATACGATGCTTATCATTATGAAAAAGGTATGTTTAATACCGGATATGGATTGAACGGAGATAGTCAATCCTATGATTTAACTGAAGTAGAAGATGAAAGATTCGAAATCACATTACCTCTTCCAGGTAACTTATATTATTATGATTATACTGTCACTTATGCAGATGGAAGTAAAGTAACGATTCAAGATCCAGCAAACAAAAGTGAAATAAATCCAACTTCTGGACATGATTCGGGACATAGCTTAGTTTATGTTGGTGATGCAAATAATACAGCTCAAGGTCAAGAAAAAATCTATGCTAGAACTGATGGAAAAACAGGAAGTTATAGTTTTGTGGAATATCAAGCAGTAGATGGAACTAAACAACCTTTAGGAGTATACTTACCAAAAGGATATGATTCATCAAAAGTATATAAAACAATTTATGTTTCACATGGTGGCGGTGGAAATGAAGCTGAATGGATGGGCATTGGTGCTGTTCCAAACATCATGGATAACTTAATCGCTGAAGGTGAAGTTGCAGATGCTGTTGTTGTCACAATGGATAATACATATTTTAAATGGAATTATGATACAATCGCTCAAAATTTTAAAGAAAATATTATTCCATTTATTGAAAAAAATTACAGTGTATCAATGAACGTTAAAGATAGAGCATTATGTGGTTTATCTATGGGTTCTATGACTACATCTACAATTTTACAACAAAATACTGAATTATTTGGTGCTTATGGTTGCTTCTCAGGAGCAAATACACAAGCTACAATTAAAGATGTAGAAGAATTAAAAAATGTCAAAATTTATTTAACTGGTGGAAACGTTGATATGGCTACTAAAGCAACAACACCTGAAGGTGATGTTGGAAATCCAGGAAAAACTGTTGGTTTAGCAAAAATATTAGACGATTTAGGTGTTAAATATGAAATGGACATCAAAGATGGTGCTCATGATTGGGGTGTATGGAGATCAGCATTCACAACATTTGTTAAAGATTACTTATGGGATGAAAATGATACATTAAAACCAGCAGGAGTAACTGTTGAAAAGAACACTGAATTTAAAGATGTAAAAGATGCAGACTATCAAGCAACATTTGTTTATGAAGATACAGATGAAAGAAATGCTGTTTCTGTAAATGTTCTAGGTGGTTTCCAATTCTATAAAGAAGATGAAATTGGTGGTTATGAAGAACCTGATGATCCTCGTACTCCAGTATACAGCGCATATCAATATGAAAAAGGTATGTTCCCTACAGGTTATGTAGTTGATGGAACATTAATGAAATATGATATGACTGAAGTAAAAGATGAAACATTTGAAATTTCTCTTCCTCTTCCAGGTAACCTATACTATTATGATTATGAAGTAACTTATGATGATGGAACAACTGTAACAATTCAAGATCCATCTAATAAATCTCCTAATAATAGCTTTAACGGTCATGATGCAGGTCACAGTTTACTTTATGTTGGAGATAAAAATAATACTGCTTCAGGTCAAGAATATGTATATGCTCGTAACGATAAAAATGGAACATTAAAATATGACACATATGCAAGTCTTGATGGTACTCAACAACCTTTAGGAATTTATTTGCCTGCTGGTTATGATAGTTCAAAAGTTTACAAAACAATTTACGTATCTCATGGTGGTGGAGGTAATGAAACAGATTGGATGACAATCGGTGCATTACCAAATATCATGGATAATTTGATTGCTGACCAAGAAGTAGCTGAAGCAATCGTAGTTACAATGGATAATACATATTATAACTTTGATGCAACTAAAACCGTTGACAATTTAACTAAGAATATTATTCCATATGTTGAAAAAACATATAGCGTTTCAAAAAATTCTAAAGACCGTGCAGTTTGTGGTTTATCAGCAGGTGGTACTTTTACAGCAAATACCTTAGTAAATGCTTATAAAGAATTTGGATATTTTGGTGTATGGTCACCAAGAAATACAGTAGTAGCACCTTTAGTAGAAGATGGAACAATTGGAAAAGATGCATTAAATGAATATAAAAATAATGTTTATTATATTGGTGTTGGTAAATTAGATATATCATTAAGACAAAACCAAGAAAAATTATTATATGATACATTAACTAACGCTGGTGTAGATGCATCTATTGAATATAAAAACGGTGCTCATGACTGGTATGTATGGAGAGATTTATTTACAACATTTGCTAAAGACTACTTATGGGATGTTGAAGCAAAAGATGATAATGTAGATGATAAAAAAGATAATACACCTGGTCAAGATACTGAAGATAAAGTTAATACAAGCACATCAGATAAAAAAGATAACACTAGTGATAAAGTAAAAACTGGTGATCAAACATCTATTACTACTTATATCATGACATTATTTATTGGTTTAGCAGGTATGATGGTACTTGTTTATAAAAGAAAAAAAGAAAATCTTTAGAAATAACAATTCCTTTCCATTCTAAAGAAAATAAACGAGATTATTTTGCATAATCTCGTTTTTATTTATTCAATAAATTACCTTTTAGCTATGATAAATTTCTTCATCTAACATTTTTTCTTTTTTAGCAACAATTACCGAAGTTGCAGCATCTCCTGTAACATTTAAGGAAGTGACTAACATTTCAATCGGTCTATTAATTGCTAAAATCAATGAATAAGCAAGTAATGCTGCATCATTTGTATATCCCATACCTGTTAAAATAGTAAATAAGATGACTGCTCCTGCACCTGGTGCTGCTGGTGTCCCAATAGAAGCAATTAAAGCAAGAATAGCAATAATAGCCATTGACATAAATGTTACTTTATAACCTGAACTTACAGCAACAAACATTGCTGCAATAACTTGCATGATTGCTGTTCCATCCATATTAACTGTCATTCCTAATGGTAAAACAAATGATGCAATTTGATCATGTACTCCTAATTCTTCTACTGTTGTTTTTCTATTTAATGGTAATGTTGCTGCAGATGATGAAGTTGAAAAACCAAATAAAGCAACTTTTGCAGCTTTTTTCACAAATGGTTTTGGATTAACTCTAGCCATTGTTATTAAATAGATTGGATAAGCGATAAATAAATAAGCAAATAAAGCAATAATGACTGTTACAACATATGCTAATGCTGGTTTTAATGAATCAATTCCATAGATTGCAAATGTTCTTGTAAGTAAACAAAAGATAGCATATGGAGCAAATTTATTAATCACAAATGTTAAGAATAAACTAATAATTTTTGAAACTTCTTCAAATACTTTTTTTAATGTTTTTGTTTGTTCTTCAATTGTATTCATTGCAAGTCCAGTAACAACTGCTAAAAATACAATTGCTAATACATTTCCATTTGTTGTAAAGGCACTTATAAAATTGTTTGGAATAATTGATACAATAATATTTAATGGATTAGATCCTGTAGCTCCTTGTTGAACAGTAATCTTTCCTGCATCCACTGAATTAAACAATCCTAAATGATAGATAATTGTACTTACAATCCCTGCAAAAATTAAAGCACATATTGTTGTTGTAAAAAAAGTTAAAATTGTTTTAGAAGAAATTCTTCCTAATTTTTTAGTATCAGTAATTGTACAAATAGCAAGTGTAATAGAAACAAACACCATTGGTACAATAATTAACTGCAACGAATTAACAAATAATTGACCGATAATATAGAAAATACCGATAGCACTTGTAGCACCCTCTGCTGTAATATCTTGGAAAAAGATATTATTGATCGTTTTCCATAAATCTCCTTGTCCACTCGAATTCAAATGCTCTCTAAGTAAAATACAACCAAATCCAGCAATTAAACCACAAATCAATGCGATCAGCATTTTCTTAGCTAATTGCTTTCCACTGCTTTGTTTCATAATCGTCCTCCTAATTTTTCCCAAATTGCCAATATTATACATGATTTTTTTTTAAATACAATTCCTTTTTTTAAAAAAACATAAAAAACAGCACATTTGTGCTGTTGATCAATTATTTCATATACTCTTTTAATTTATCTGGAATAGCATCTATTAAATAATTTACAATTTCTTCTTTTAAAATAGGCATATCATTTAAAACCCATTCCACAGTCATATCCACAGAACCTCGACAATACATTTTTAATAAAAAATCTATATCAGAAGGAATTGTTTTACCTGTATTTTTACGAATATATTCTTTATAAAAATCATAAATACAACAGAAATCATAATGAATTAAATTATTATAATCATTTGATTTAAAAGCTTCTTTAAAAAAAGCATGTTCTTGTTCAATAAAAGCAAATTTTAAATTAAGAGCTTCTTGTAAGGTTCCACCTTGATTCATTTCTTCAAAAGATTTTAAAACAAGTTTTTCAAAATACCAATTCACTAAATCATATTTATCTTGAAAATGTCGATAGAATGTTTGTCTTGTCTTTCCTGCTGTTGATACAATATCTGTTACAGTAATCTTATCTAAAGGTTGTTTTTTTATTAATGTTTTGATTGCCTTTGCAAACAAAAATACAGTATCTTCATTTTTCATAATAGACCTCTATAATAAATAATCATATTTTTCTATTTTATCTGTTTGTGCTAAAACAAGAAAAGTATCATTTAATTCTATTTCTAAATTAGGATCAACAGGAACTTCTAACTTATGAGTATGTGGATTACGTTTGCCTAAAACATTGATACTATAAAGTTTTCTTAAATCTAATTGTGATAATGTTTTTCCTACCCATGCTTGAGGAACTTTCATTTCAACAATACAATTTTCTTCATCTAATTCGATTAAATCCTTAATATTTTTTCTAAGTAATGTTCTTGCAACCTTTTCTCCCATTTCTTTTTCAGGACGAACAACATAGTCGGCCCCTATTCTTTCTAAAACAACTTTAAAACGTTTATTTTTAGCTTTAACAATGACATAGGGTACACCTAATTCTTTTAAATTCATTGTTGCTAAGATACTATCTTCTAATCGATCTCCAATCGCAACAATTCCAACATCAATATCATCTAATCCTAAATCTGTTAAAAATTGAATATCTGTAACATCTCCAATAACTGCTTTAGTTGCAAAATTTGCAACTCTTTGAACATTTTCTGGATCTTTATCAATAGCAATCACTTCTCTTCCATATTGAGAAAGTGTTTTAACAAGTGTAGAACCAAAAATTCCAAGCCCCAATACAACAAATTGTTTTTCCATCTGCTTTATCCTATTAAGATATGTTCCGTGATATAGTTCACATCTTTTCCTTTCTTAGCATTATATTTTCTAACAAAAATCAAAACCATTGTAATAGGCCCTATACGTCCTATATACATCAAAATAATTATAACAATTTTTCCAACAAATGTCAGTGTTGGTGTAAGACCTGCTGTTAATCCAACTGTCGCAAATGCAGAAAAAACTTCAAAAAGTAAATCAATAAAATCTGCACTTTCACTTATTGATAAAACAAACAATCCTGTTAATGCAATTGAAAAACTAATTAACATGATTGTCAATGCTCTTTTCACAATTTGATCATCTATTGTTCTTTTAAAAACATGAATATTTTCATCACCACGTATTAAAGATCTCACATATAATAATCCAATAACAAAAGTTACAGTTTTAACCCCACCTGCTGTCCCAGCAGGAGATCCTCCAATAAACATAACAATTGACATAAAAAATTTAGTTGCTTGATTTAATGAAGCCATATCCACTGTAGCAAAACCTGCTGTTCGAAGTGTCATGGATTGGAAAAAACTAGCTAATATTTTTTGCGAAAATGGTAAAGGCTTTAATGTTAGAGGATTTTGAAACTCTAATAAAAAGATAACGATCATTCCTCCAAAAATTAAAACAAATGAAGAAATCAATACAATCTTTGTATGCAAAGATAAAGATTCTAAATACCTTTTCATTTTAAAATATTTAAAATGTTCTCTATAATGAATCAAAGATAAACGTAAATCGATCCACACAACAAAACCTAAACCACCCGCAATAATCAAACCACAAATAACTAAATTGATCCAAACATTGCCTACATAAGGAACTAATGAATTATTTCCTAAAATATCAAATCCAGCATTACAAAATGCTGAAATTGCATGAAACAAACTATAATAGATTCCTTTAATAATTCCAAATTGAGGAATAAAAACAAAAGATAAACAAATCGCTCCTAATAATTCAAAAAAAGCTGTATATTTGATAACTCTTTTAATATAAATACCTGTTTCATTTAATGAATTTCTATTTAAAGCTTCCTGCATGACAATCTTATTAGCGTAGGTTAGTTTTCTTTTTAAAAGAACAAAGAACATCGACATCAGCGTTAAAAATCCTAACCCCCCTATTTGAATCAATAAAATAATGACTATTTGTCCAAAAAGCGTATATTCACTAGCTGTTACATGAGTCACTAAGCCTGTTACACAGGTAGCCGATGTTGCAACAAATAGATGATCTAAATAACTACTTGTTGAATGAACACTATGACTCATTGGTAAACTTAATAAAATCGATCCTATTAAAATAACCGCAAAAAAGCTAAAGCCAATTCTTCTAACTGCTGATATATCTAGTTTTTTATATTGTTTACGAAGTATTTTTCTTTGCATATTTCTCCCTCAGTTCTATTAAAAAAAGACATGTTTCCATGCCAATTTAAAAACAAATGATAATAAGCCAAGTTCTGTATTAAATAATCATTTATCTACGCTTACGCGTCCTTTATCTCGTTCAATTCCGATTTAAAGATTCCCCTACCAAATTTGGGTTTCTGCCTTGCGGAGCTTTCCTCTTTTCAGCCATAGTTTCCTATGGAATTGTCTCTGTGGAGCCATTTATGAAGTTCTACCATAGTTACCCTTAGGTTTCCCTTCTGTCGTTAGTTTACACTACCCTCACTTATTGATTCGTGAGGCACAAACACTACAATCATCGCAGATTGTGGCAGCCTGGACTTTCCTCTACTTCAATGAAGCAGCGATTATCTGTCATTTGTTATTTATTTTTAAATACTGCTTTTTCTAATAATGATAATCTTTTTAAGATATCTACATTTGAAGAGACATTATCTTCCAATGCTCTTAAATTATCATCTTGTAAAGCTTTTTCTCTTTCTAATCTAGCAATCATTGCTTTTTGATCAGCAAGACGTCTTTCAAGCTGTTCTATTCTATCATAAGAATTGTTCAATAGTCCAGCAAAAGCTTCATAATCTTTGACAACTTGATCTAAGAAGTGATCAACCTCATCAGCATTATACCCTTTAAAATCAACTTTAAATTCTTTACTGACAATTTTTTTTGGACTTAATACGACTTTATATTCCATGCTTTTCAACTCCTTTACCCCATTGTACCAATTTATTTCCTTTTTTCAAGATAAAATATGATTTCTTATCAAAGAGTTGTTATCACAAAAAAAATATGTGTTATAATACCCATATATATGCAAACAAAAAGGAGTTTCTATGGTTAATTATCCAAATAAGAAAAAAAATAATCATTATACATCTATGATTGAGGGTAAGCATAATACAGCACACCGTGGGATGAACTTAGAAGAAGATATTAACTTAACAAATGAATATTATTTATCTCATGATATTGCTGTGATTCATAAAAAGCCAACACCTATTCAAATTGTAAAAGTTTCTTATCCAGAAAGAAGCGCTGCAAAAATAGTTGAAGCTTATTTTAGAACACCTTCAACAACTGATTATAATGGTATTTATAAAGGAAGATATATTGATTTTGAAGCTAAAGAAACAAAGACTCTATCTTTTCCTTTTACAAATATTTCTTTACATCAAATTAACCATCTTGATAAAGTTATTCATCATGGAGGTATTGCTTTTTTAATTATTGCTTTTACTAAAGTGAATGAAGTTTATTTACTAGATGCTGCTTTTATGGTAAAAGCATATAGAAAAAACGATCGTAAATCCCTTCGTTATGAAACAATAAAAGAAAATGGTCATTTAATAAGACAAGGATTTCTTCCTCGTCTCCATTATTTAGAAATTATTGATCAATATTATTGTGAGGTATTTAAATGAAAAGACAAAAAACAAAAAAATTAAATTCAAAAAAAATCATTACAGTTGTAACAATGCTTATTCTTTGCTTGATCTTAGTTTTTTCATGCATTTTTGGTTACAGTATATATAAGGATACAGCTGCCTTTGATTCTGAAAAATTATTATCATCTGGAGCTAGTGTCATGTATGACAGTAACGGAAATGTTATGTATACGTATGGTAGCCAAGAAAATGGAACAAGAGAAAATATTACCTATGATGATCTACCACAAGTTTTAGTAGATGCTATTGTAGCTGCTGAAGACTCTCGTTTCTTTGAACATAATGGTTTTGACTTACCTCGTATTGTTAAAGCTGCGCTTTCTAATTTAAAAGCGGGAGGTATTACAGGTGGTGGTTCTACAATCACTCAACAATTGATTAAAAAAACCTATTTCCCTGATGCTCAAAAAACGTACTCTCGTAAATTAAGTGAAATTATTCTAGCAATCCAAGCAGATAAAGCTTTAAGTAAAGAAGAAATTTTAACTCTTTATTTAAATAAAATCTATTTTGGTAGAAGTACAAGTTCAATTGGAATTGCGGCAGCAAGTAAGTATTACTTTAATAAAGATGTCAGCGAATTAACTCTTCCAGAAGCAGCCATGCTTGCAGGAAGCTTGAATTCACCTTATAACTATGATCCTTACTATTGCCTTGATAAAGCAACAGCAAGACGTAATACAATTTTAAAACTTATGATGAATCATGGTTATATTACACAAGAAGAATATGAAGAAGCAAAAGCTACAAAAATAGAAAATACATTATGTGTTTCACCAACTACAAATAACAATACTCTTGCTGCTTATGTAGATATCGTAACAGCAGAAGTGAAAAAAAGAACTAGTTTAGATCCTTTAAAAACACAATTAAATATCTATACTTATTGTGATGTGGATACACAAACACTTGCAAGTGCTATTGGTAATGGTGAAAAATATGCTTATGGTGATGAAGATATGCGTATGGGTGGTGCCGTTCAATCAAGCCAAGATGGTCGTATCGTAGCTGTGATTGGTGGTCGTAATTATTCTTATGGAAATTATAATTTTGCCACTCAAAAACAACAACCTGGTTCATCTGTTAAACCGTTTTTAGATTATGGTTTAGCTTTTGAAAATTTAGATTGGTGTACAGGAAAAACTTTGGAAGATACTCCTTATTCTAAAGGAAAGTTTACTCCTAAAAACTGGGATGGACAATTCCATGGAACAGTGACACTTACAAGTGCACTTGAAAATTCTTGGAATATTCCTGCTATTAAAACTTATGAAGAAGTAACAAAAGAAATTGGTAAATCTGGTGTTGTTTCAGCAATGGAATCACTTGGAATTGATATGTCAAAAGAAACTAATCCAACAAACTTATCTTACGCTATTGGTGGATGGGATAGAGGAATCTCTCCTCTTGAAATGGCAAGTGCTTATGCGACAATTTCCAATAATGGTTTATATACTGAAAGTCATACTATTAACTATGTAGAAGTTGTCCAAACAGGCGAAAAATATAACATTGATGAAGAAATTCAAAATAACGCTAAACAAAGTGCTTATTCAAAAGCAAGTGCTTTTATGATAAGACATGTGATGCTTGATTATACAAAAAATGGTAGTGGTAACTATGCTTATTTATCTGGTCTTTCTAATGTAGGAGCTAAAACTGGAACTTCTAACTGGGGAAGTACTGCTAAAAATGGTATGGCAGGAAAGAGCCGTGATTTATGGATGTCTGCTTATACTCCTAATTACATTTGTTCAGTTTGGATGGGATTTGGTAAAGAAGGTATCGAAAAAGGTAAAACAACAAGTCGTTATAAAGCATATCCTGGTAAAGTGGTTCAAATGTTATTAAAACATTTACAAAGTAAAAATAGTAAAAAATCATATCCTGATCAACCATCAACAGTGACTCATGATGGTGATGATTATTATAAAAAAGGTTCAAAACATGAATCACATGCTTCTTTAACTGAAGAAACAACAGAAGAAACAACTGAAAATACTGATGATCAAACATCAAATGATAATCAATCATCTCAAAATAATCAAAATGGTCAAAATAGCGATAGTAATAACACAAACAATGGTAATACAACTAGCGGTGATCATTCTGGAGATAATACAGGTGGTAATACCGGCGGTAATACTGGTGACAATACTGGAGATAATACAGGTGGTAATACCGGTGGTGGAGACCAATCTTCTCAAAATCAAGGAAACAATCAATAAAGTCAACTTTAAGTTGGCTTTTTATTTTTCCTCAAAATTTGCTTTTATCATACAAAATAAGGTATACTTGTATAAAGAAAAGATGGAGGTATCTTATGTCTTCGAAAACAAATAACTTTCAAAAGAAAAAAGCAAATAAAAAAAAGCTTTTTATCGCTATAGCTATTTTATTAATAGTTACAATTTTTGCTGGTGTAAGTGTTTTAGCTTATGGTGTCTACAAAGATACAGATGCTTTTGATGCTAAAAAACTTTTATCATCTGGAGCTAGTGTTATGTATGATGATCAAGGTAAAGTTCTTTATACATATGGCAGTCAAGAAAACGGTACAAGAGAAAATATTACCTATGAAGATTTGCCTCAAGTACTTGTTGATGCTGTTATTGCAGCTGAAGATTCTCGTTTTTTTGAACATGATGGTTTTGACTTACCACGTATCGCTAAAGCTGCTATGTCTAACTTGATTGCTGGTGGTATTAGAGGTGGTGGTTCTACAATCACTCAACAATTGATTAAAAAAACCTATTTTCCTAATGCCGAAAAAACCTACACAAGAAAATTCAGTGAAATTATTCTAGCAATCCAAGCAGATAAAGCTTTGAGTAAAGAAGAAATTTTAACTCTTTATTTAAATAAAATCTATTTTGGTAGAAGTACAAGTTCAATTGGAATTGCGGCAGCAAGTAAGTATTACTTTAATAAAGATGTCAGCGAATTAACTCTTCCAGAAGCAGCCATGCTTGCAGGAAGCTTGAATTCACCTTATAACTATGATCCTTACTATTGCCTTGATAAAGCAACAGCAAGACGTAATACAATTTTAAAACTTATGATGAATCATGGTTATATTACACAAGAAGAATATGAAGAAGCAAAAGCTACAAAAATAGAAAATACATTATGTGTTTCACCAACTACAAATAACAATACTCTTGCTGCTTATGTAGATATCGTAACAGCAGAAGTGAAAAAAAGAACTAGTTTAGATCCTTTAAAAACACAATTAAATATCTATACTTATTGTGATGTGGATACACAAACACTTGCAAGTGCTATTGGTAATGGTGAAAAATATGCTTATGGTGATGAAGATATGCGTATGGGTGGTGCCGTTCAATCAAGCCAAGATGGTCGTATCGTAGCTGTGATTGGTGGTCGTAATTATTCTTATGGAAATTATAATTTTGCCACTCAAAAACAACAACCTGGTTCATCTGTTAAACCGTTTTTAGATTATGGTTTAGCTTTTGAAAATTTAGATTGGTCTACTGGTCATTCTATTAATGATGATGACTATTATAATGGTAAGTTTAAAAACTGGGATAGACAATTCCATGGATTAGTCACTGTTGAAAATGCACTTGAAAATTCTTGGAATATTCCTGCTATTAAAACATTTGATGAAGTTGAACAAAAAATCGGTAATGATAAAATCAAAGAAGCAATGGAATCTCTTGGAATCGATATGTCAAAAGAAAACATTGGACTTGCAAGTGCCATTGGTGGTTGGTCTTATGGTATTTCTCCACTTGAAATGGTCAGTGCTTACGCGACAATTTCCAATAATGGTTTATATACTGAAAGTCATACCATTAACTATGTAGAAGTCGTTCAAACAGGAGAAACTTTTAATATTGATGAAGAAATTCAAAATAATGCTAAACAAAGTGCTTATTCAAAAGCAAGTGCCTTCATGGTAAGACAAGTCATGCTAGATTATACAAAAAATGGTAGTGGTAACTATGCTTATGTATCTGGTATAAACAATATAGGAGCTAAAACAGGAACATCTAACTGGTCAAGTACTGCTAAAAATGGTATGGCTGGAAAGAGCCGTGATTTATGGATGTCTGCCTATACTCCAGATTATGTTTGTTCAGTTTGGATGGGATTTGCTAAAGAGGGAATTAGTAAAGGAAAGACAACGAGTCAATATAAAGCTTATCCTGGTAAAGTTGTTCAAATGCTTTTAAATCATTTACAAAGTAAAGGCAGTCAAAAATCGTATCCAGAACAACCCGATGATGTTGAACAGGCAGCAATGGTTAAAGGAATTTATCCATATGTTTCACCTGGTGAAGGTATGAGTGAAGATATGATTATTCAAGCTTGGTTTAAAAAAGGAACAGCGCCTACACAAAGTATTGATAGTGATGTCTTTAATTTAAGTGAACTTACTTCATTTGATGTTAGTCTTAATGGACAAAGTATTTCATTTAATTTTGCTCCTTATAATCCTGAAAATGCAACAACAGATGAAAATGCTACTGAGGGAACAAAGACATTTGGTAAAGTTGTTTATACAGTAGTTGTAAGTGATGAAAGTGGTCAAGAATTGCATCGAGAAAGCTTCTCAACGGCCTCTGGAACGCTTAATTTTACAGTTACATCAAATGTAAAGGTTACTGGTTTTTATAGTTATGAAAAGGCTCCTGATCGTACATCTAATAAAATAGAAAAAACAATTGCTTTACAATTAACATCTATTAATGCTTCGCTTTCTTGTGATAGTGGACAAATCAATGATGGTGCTGTTATTTCATCTACTGCAATTCGTGCTGTCATTTCAAAACAAGGTCAAGGCCATGCACTTACGATTGCTTTATATGATAGAAGTGGTAATTTACTTTCTTCTGTTAATCATAACAATGCAACTTTTTCAAATTTAAGTCGTGGACATCAATACTTTGTTAAATTTATGGAATCTAATGGTTCAAGTTCTGCAGAAAAAACAATTCATTTTTCTATTTCTTAAAAAGCATTCATGTATATGAATGTTTTTTCTTTATCTAATAAATATTATTTTTTATTCTTTTATATTATAATAAGATACAAAAAGGGGGAAAATATATGTCTTGTACAACATTATTAGTAGGAAAAAAAGCTTCTTTTGACGGATCGACAATGATTGCTAGAAATGATGATTCTGGTGCTGATGGATTTACAGCTAAAAAATTCGTTGTTATTTCTTCAAAAGAACAAAAAAGAAAATATAAAACTGTCATTTCTCATTTAGAAATAGATTTACCTGAAAATCCTATGTCTTATACAGCTATGCCAAATGCAGTTGAAGGAAAAGGAATTTGGGCTGCAAGTGGAATCAATGAAGAAAATATTGCGATGACAGCAACTGAAACAATTACATCAAATCCACGTGTTTTAGGAGCTGATCCTCTTGTAGAATATGATGAGATCAATCATATTGCTGGAGGAATCGGGGAAGAAGATATTGTTTATATCGTTTTACCTTATATTCATAGTGCTCGTGAAGGTGTTGAAAGATTAGGAAGTTTATTAGAAAAATATGGAACTTACGAAATGAATGGTATTGCTTTTCAAGATCATGATGAGATTTGGTGGTTAGAAACGATTGGTGGTCATCATTGGATTGCTAAAAAAGTACCCGATGATCATTATGTTGCTATGCCTAATCAATTTGGAATTGATGATTTTGATTTAGAAGATGCCTTAACTTCAAAAGAAAATCATATGTGTTCTGCTGATATGAAAGAATTTATAGAAAAATATCATCTTGATCTTTCATTTAATTCAAAATTTAATGCCCGTGATGCTTTCGGAAGTCATGATGATTCTGATCACATTTATAATACACCTCGTGCATTTGATATTGAAAGATATTTTAATCCACATACATTTAATCATCAACCAAGTGATGATGATATTCCATGGTCTCAAGTTCCAGAAAAGAAAATTACTGTCGAAGATGTTAAATATGCTCTTTCTTTACATTTCCAAGGAACAGATTATGATCCTTATAAAGCTTATGGAGATTTATCGCAAAAAGGAATGTATCGTCCTATAGGTATTAATCGTAATGATTTCTTATCCGTTATTCAATTAAGAAATGATGTTCCAAAAGCTTTTCAGGCAATAGAATGGATTGCTTACGCTTCTAATGTCTTTAATGCATTAGTTCCATTTTATGGTAATATTACTGAAACACCAGCTTATCTAGCGAATACAACTGCAACTGTTTCTACAGATAATTTCTATTGGTCAAGTCGTTTAATTGCAGCAATGGCAGATGCTTCTTATAGAAAGTCAGCTATTCATATTGAACGTTATCAAAAAAACGTGATGGCTAAAGGACATCATTTATTGAATGTTTATGATGATCTTTTAGAAAAAGAAGATGATCTTGATAAACAACTTAATTTAAAACATCAAGCTAATCAAGAAGTTGCAAAAATGTTAAAAGAAGAAACTGATAAAACAATTTCTCTGGTTTTAAATGAATTAAGTCTTTCAATGAAAAATAAATTTGAACGTTCTGATGCCTAAAAAAAACGAGGTGTACATTTTGTACATCTCGTTATTTATTTTGATATACCGCAACAATTTCACCAATATATCTTTGATGATAATCCTTTTGTGGATACCATTTTTCATCTAAAGACTGATCAATAAATTGTTTAGGATCAATCATATCACTATAAATTTTCTTACAAACAAAAACCATTTTACCTTGTTTAAAAGTAGGTTGATCATCAACTTCTTCCACATCAAAAGAAACTTCAGCAATCTTATTACCATCTCTACCTGATTTAGAACCTAAGACTCCTAACTTCTTTTTATAACCATCAAATAAAGTAACAGTAAAATAATCACCTGCATCTACAAATTCCTTTGTATATCTTTGAGGTCTAATATAAACAGTCATTACATTTTTACCCCATAAATGACCAAGTTGCCCCCAACTAGCAGTCATTGTATTAACAACTCCATCTTTTTTTGCTGAAATAAGTACCCAATGATTACTAATTTCATCAAAAGGATTAAACTTTAAATCTTGAATATTTACTTTTTCAAACATAATATACCCCCTAATATCCTAATTCTTCATTTATAACAAGCACCGTCATTCTTCCTAACGGTTGCCTTGCAATCTTCACATAAGCACTACATATACGATCATCACTTTGGCAATCAACACACTTTCCAACTTGAACACATGGTGTGTTCTTATGTAAACGTAATGCATTGGCTGGACATGACATATTTTTTATATGTTGAATTGCTGAAAGTTCATCATCAAAAATCTTATTCATGCCAACAATCACAACCACTTTTTTAGGGCCATAAATCATTGCAGCCACACGATTTCCACGACCATCTATATTATAAAGATTACCATTTCTATCAATTGCATTTGAACTTGTTAAATAAACATCAGCAAGTAATGATTGATGAAATATATTTTCTATTTGATCTGTTGAAAGACCTTCTTGATAACGATCTAAAAAACGAATAGGCTTTTTTCTTAAATAATCAATGACCCCTGTTTCAAATAAAGTCATTGAACCACCAACACCTACTGTTTGATTTTCTTCAATTAAATTATCTAGATACTTCAATAATTCTTCTTGATTATTTAAAAAAAGTAATTCAATATGATTTTGATTAAATGCTTTTTGCATTTTTCTATTTTTAATTTCTAATATCTTTTCTACATTTTGATCCATCATTATCTTCTCGATTCTTTTATTTTATCTTTACACATATCATATAAATGACATTCTAAACAGTTTGGATTTTGTGCTTTACAAAAATATCTACCAAAGAATATGAATTGATGATGTGCTTTATTCCACTTATTTCTAGGAATAGAACGACATACTTTTCTTTCAACATCACTTACAGTATCCTCTTTTTTAGCAAAGCCTAACCTTTTAGAAATACGTTCAACATGTGTATCTACAGCAAAAGCCGGTTCATTAAAACCAACTGATAAAACAACATTTGTTGTTTTTCTTCCTACTCCTGGTAAACTTTCTAATTCTTTTCTTGTTTTTGGAACTTCACCTTGATATTGATCAAGAAGTACTTGAGCCATTTTCTTTAAATTCTTAGCTTTATTTCTATATAATCCAATAATTTTAATATCATTTTGTAAATCTTCCAACGAAGCATTCGCAAATGATTCAACAGTAGGATATTTTTTAAAAAGTGAAGCTGTTACTTGATTTACTTTTTTATCTGTTGTTTGAGCTGAAAGCATTACAGCTACTAAAAGTTCAAAGACATTTTGATGATTAAGTTCACAATGAGCATCAGGAAATAATTCCTCAAAATAATCTAATACTCTATTTGTTTTTTCTTTATTCATCTTCCCACCAATGATAATGACTTTCTTTTATTTTTCTTTCTTGTGGCTTTTCATCAATATATCTTTCTTTAATACCATTTTGTGCCCAATTAATTAAAATACCTTCTATATATCTTAAAGTTAACACTTGACTCTTAACAGCTTCTTTTAAAGCTTTTAAAATCATTTCTTCACTATATCCACTTTGAACCCATTCTTTAATACTATCAAATTCCATAGGTGTTAAAGGTCTTCCAAATTGTTCTTCAAAAACATCAATTAAATTTGTTTTTTCTTCTACTGGAGCTTGTTTGTTTTCTAAAAGCTTTTCTTCAAAATGATTTAAACAAATAGCTCCATTTTTATTAAAAATCCATTTTTTCTTTAAAAGAGATTCTAAAATTCGATCCATTTCATGAGGTGTAAAAGACGAATATTGCAATAACAATGTAGGTGTAATCATTCTTTTATGCAAATCAACAAAAGTATATATCAATAACAATACATGACATTCTACATCAGATAAAGAAAGTTCTTTACTTCTTAAAAGTAACAATCTTTCCAAATTAATACAGCCAATATCTTTTAAATATTTAATCATAATCTTTTATAATTTATATGCTTTTAAAAATTCTCCATCATCTAAAGAATAAAAAGCATATAATAAAGTATCCTTTCCTTTATAAGTTAAACAATAAACAAATTGATCATTTTCATAAGCTATTTCTACTTTTGTTGCATTTACTTGATACTTTTGAAAAAAAGCATCTTTTACTGCTTTTTTAGAAAAAGCTTTTCCTTCAAAAGTATCTACTTTTTTTAATTTTTTATTACATACAACATACATTGTTTTCTTTTTATTTTTAACTTTCACAATATAATTAATATGCTTATTTTGATAAGCATTAAAATAATCATCATAATCATAATGATATTGATTACAAATTTCCTCTTGTACACTTACTAAATCATTTTTTTGCTTTGTATATGGGACATGTACCCAAAGCATATAAAAACAAATATATACAAAAATAATAACTAAAAACGTTAATACAATCTTAAAACGATGTTTTCTAAAAAAAGCCTTCATACACTCTCCTCCATGCACCTTATTATACCCTTTTTATCAAAAAAGAAAAAGCCTTTTGGCTTAGTCTCTACGTTGATCATTTCCTAGAACAATTAAGACAATTCTAAGTAAAGAAAGTAATGCTGATAACATCCCTGCAACATAAGTCAAGGCTGCTGCCGTTAACATACTTTTAGCTTTTGAATACTCATCTTGAGCCAAATAACGATCATTTAAAATACTTAAAGCTCTTGATGAAGCATCAAATTCTACTGGAAGTGTTACAATTTGAAATAATAACATTAAACTTGTAAGTAATACTCCAATCCAAGCAATAGATGATCTTCCCATAAAAAGACCTATCATAATAGCAACCCATCCTAAATTATAGGAAAAATTACAAACAGGAATAATCGCATTTCTAAATGTCAAAGGTTTGTAACCTTCTTGATGTTGAAGTGCATGACCACATTCATGAGCTGCTACTGCAAGAGATGCAATACTTGTTCCATGATAAATATCATGAGATAAATGTAAGGTATGATTACTTGGATTATAATGGTCACTTAAACGTCCTTGTACCTCAAATATTTGAATATTTGATAATCCATTTTGATCAAGTATTTCTCGTGCAACTTCAAACCCTGTTAAATGTCTTCTATTTTGAACTCTAGAATATTTACGATAAGCACTTGATACTTTCCATTGTGCTAATGCCATTAATGCGACACCCACTAAAACAAGAATATTTCCTAACATATAATAAACATTGCTATAATAGTAATAATTAAACATTTTCTTCACCTCTTTTATAGTTTACATCTTTATTATGAACAGAAAATGAAAAAGATGCTTAATTCATAGCATCTTTTAATCTGTTACTAGGTTTAAATGTCACTGTTTTACTAGCAGGAATAATCATTTCTTCTTGAGTTTTAGGAGAAATTCCTTTTCTTGCTTTACGATCATTGACTTTAAAAGTACCAAATCCAGAAATAAGAACCTTATCTCCTTCAACAACACTTCTAGTAATCGTATTAAACACAGTATCTACAAGTAGTTCTGCCTCTTTTTTTGTTAAATTACGTTCTATTGAAACTGATTCAACTAATTCTTTCTTATTCATTTTCACACCCCGCAATAATAAAAATACTAGGTTAGTATAGCATCTAAAAAACGTTGTTTCAAGAGATTTTTAAAGAACTTTTTTAAAAAAATTATAAAACAATTGCTATCACATTTGATTTGCCTTTATTTACAATTTTGGACAATATATCGTGTATTTTTAAACTGGCGTTTTCAGGAATCATATTTAATTTATAATACATTCCCTCTTCAATTAAGTCCCCTAATTTTCTACCAAAAACATCACATGAAAAGATGGCTTCTTTATCATTTCCATTATGATTCAAATAATCTATAAAACTTTCAGCTTGTTGTTTTGAACCAATAATTGGTTCAAAAGTACTTTCAATATCAATCTTAATCATATACGTTGTAGCAGCTTTACTCTTCAATTTCATACCATATCTTGATCCTTGTTTAATAATCTCTGGTTTAGATAATTCTATTTCTTCTAAACGAGGAATAGCATAACCATAACCAGTTTGTCTAACCATTGTAAGAGCATTAGAAATACCATCATATTCATCTTTAATTGTCATTAATTCTTGCAACAAAGCAAGAATAGAAGAACGATCCACTTCATATCCAACAATATTTGTAAGTAATTCATCATATAAACCATTTCTTTCTTCAATACGAATAGTTGCTGAAGAATGTGATGTATCGACACTCTTTAAATAAGCTCTTTTAACAAAATCATAAGACTCTATTCCTTCTGTAATATGTTGAATATCTTTTATTTTTTTTATTTCTACTAATGAATTTTTTAAAGCTTCATCTAATGTTTGTTTTAACCAATGTTTTTGATTTAACATTGCAATATAACGAGGAACTTCTATTTTAACTTCATGAATTCCAAATTCATTAAGTGCTTCTTGTAAAAGATGCACAATTTGTGTTTCTAACATATTTGTTGTATCAATCGCTATAATTGGAACATCATATTCTTTTTGATAACTTTCAACAACATTTTGACAATGTGTACTTGAAGGATCTTTACTATTAACAATCACAATAAAAGGTTTACCTATATCTTGAAGTTCTTGAATAATTTCTTTTGTTGCACTGTGATAACTTTGTTCATCAATATCTAAAAAACTACCATCACTGGTAACAACAATTCCAATCGTTGAATGATCTTGAATAACCTTTTTTGTCCCAATTTTAGCTGCTTGATCAAAAGGAATACTTTCATTATACCAAGGTGTTTTAACAAGACGTATTCCACTGTCATCTTGATAGCCACTAGCTCCTTCTATAACATATCCTACACAATCTACTAAACGTACATTAATTTTAAAATCTTCTTGTAAATCTATTTTAACTGCTTGATTAGGAATAAATTTAGGTTCTACCGTCATAATCATTTTACCTTTTCCTGATTGTGGTAGCTCATCAATTGTTCTTATTTTTACATCAGGATCTTGAATATAAGGAATAACCGCCATTTCCATAAATCTTTTAATAAAAGTTGATTTCCCACTTCTTACAGGGCCAACGATTCCTAAATAAATATCACCTTGACATCTCTTTCCAATATCTTTAAGAATTTGTTTCGTTTCCATTATCATAACTCCTTTTATTCCAATATATTAAAAACTTAAGAAATCATTCCTAAATAATAAAAACAAAGCATCAATACAAACGCTAAAAAATCCAAGAAAAAACCTAACCATAAAGTATAACTATACTTCTTTGTACGAATACTTCCATAATATAAAGAAACTACATAAAGTGTTGTATCACTCCCTGTCTGTAAAATAGATCCCATTAAACTATATAAATGATCAACACCATAATGTTCATAAATTCTTTTTAAAATAATAAGTGAAGTTTGACTACTGATTGGTCTTGTAAAAGCCATTAATAATAAATCAAGAGGAAGAGAAAAAAAATGAATAAATAATGAACTTATAAAAGTAACAAAACTACTACTAATAAAAAGATTGACCCACAAAGTAAGTAACATTAAAGAAGGGAAAAGAACCAGTAAATACTGCATACCTTCTTTAACACCAGCTATAAATTCTTCATAAATAGGTATTTTTTTATAAGCACATTCTAAAAAACTCCATAAAATAATTATAAGAATCAAATTAGACATGTTCTATCACCTTAATAATGATAATTCCTATTAGGGTAATAAAAAAACCAATAAATAAACTATAAGGATAAAAAGCTAAAATATTTTGACTACGATAATTTTGCCTAATTGTCATCATTGTTGTTGGTAAAATAGAAAAACCTGCCGTATTAATAACCACAAGTATTTTTATTTGCAAAGGATAATGGTTTTCTTTTAACTTAGAAATAGCTTGTAAACCACTCATTGTTGCAAGTGTTCCTAGTCCCAATAAGTTAGCAATTAAATTAGAAGATAATGCTTGATAAATTTTTTCATCCTCTATACATTTTCCATAAATCCAACGTAATAATGGTTTAAATAAAAAATTTAAATGATTCATCATTCCTGAAACTTGAATAATTTTTAATAGCCCATTCCATAAGCAAATACTTAAAATAAGTGTCTTACAAAGCTCAAAAACATCAAATGGTGTTTGTAAGATAGCTTTCAGCATTTCATCTTGTTTATTGAAAATTAAACCAATGATAATAAAAAGAATAATTCCATAATGAAATATCTTATTCATATAACATATCCTTTAAAATCAATAAATAGAAATCTTTAAAATGATAATACTTCAATTTTTCTTTTTTAATATATGTTTGATTACAATAAATAAAAATTTGATCATCTTTAATCAAATAACTTACCTGTTCATCTTTTTCCTTTGAAATCCATAAATCATCTAAAAATAAATACCACTTGCCATCAATATTTCTAACACCTTTATCAAATAAAATCATTTTTTCATAATCTTTAAAACAATCTTCATATTTCTTTTGATGAAATTCAAAATCATTTCCACAATTAAAAGTCACAATAATTAAATCAATATGATTTTTAACCGCCCTTGTAATCAATGTTCTTTTAGCTTTTTTGGTATATCCTGTTTTTCCACCAACACAATAAGGATATTCTTTTAAAAGACGGTTTTTATTATGCCAATAACCTTTACCATCTAATCTTTTATACTCCTTTGTTTTTACGATTTGATTAAAAAGAGGATTTTGACAACAATATCGATAAAGTATCGCCATCTCCTTAACTGTTGATAAATTTCCTTCATCTTCTTCATCTAAACCTGATGGATTAGAAAAGTGTGAGTATTTCATTCCTAAATCTTTAGCTTTTTTATTCATCATTTCAACAAAATGATCAACACTGCTTCCAACACTTTTAGCCAACATTAAAGCACAATCATTCCCACTTCTAAGCATTAAACCATATAAAAGATCTTGTATCGTAATTTGATCTTTTATATGTATATAAACACAACTCCCATAAGCTTTATTGATTGTTTCATCAACCGTAACCTTTTTATCTAATCGACTATTTTCAATAACTAAAATAGCTGTCATAATTTTAGAAATAGAGGCTACACTTTGTAAATAATCTATATTTCTACCTTCTACAACATACTGATTTAAACTATCATAAACAATATAACTTTTACCATAAAATTCAACATTTGTATAAAGCACTTGAAACATCATCAAAAAACTGATTAATAATTTCATTCTATCACCATTATCATTCTATGTTTCTTCTTTTCATTTAACACAAATAGATGAAATACATCACATAAACAAATAACATTAAAATACCACCTATTCTATTTAACTCATGACGATGAATCGTTAAAAGCCATAATAAACATCCACTTCCTATAGCTACAAATGTATCTACAATAAATTTACTTTCAAAAGGTACTGGACAAATTAAAGAAACACCTCCAGCAATAAATAAAATATTAAAAATATTGCTTCCTACAATATTTCCAATCGCAATGCCCGCATGATCTTTTCTAGCAGCCTGTAAAGAAGTTACCAATTCAGGTAAAGATGTTCCAAAAGCAACGATTGTTAAACCGATGAATCTTTGAGATAAATGTAATTTATAAGCTATTTGAATAGCTGCTTTAACAGCCAATTGACTACCAATAATGACAAAAAAGATTCCTAAAACAATCAAAAACACACACCCTAAAAAAGAGTATTGTGGAGATACTTCCTCTTCGCTTTCTTTTTGAGATAACCAAAATAAGTAAAGTAAATAAAGGATAAACATAAATATTAAAATAAATCCTTCTTGAATTGATACAACTTGTTGACTTCTTCCAAAAATTAGTAAAACAATACTGGAAAGCAACATATAAGGAATCTCAATCAATAATGTTGATTTTTCAATCTTTATTTTTGTAATCAAAGCACTCATCCCTAAAACAATCAAAATATTTAAAATATTACTTCCTACAACATTCCCAATGGTAATACCTGCATTTCCTTTTAACCCGGCCACTAATGAAACAGCTGCTTCTGGTAAACTGGTTCCCATCGCACAAATCGTCAATCCGATAACTAATTGAGAAACATGAAAAATACTTGCTAGTGAAGAAGCACCATCTACAAACCAATCTGCTCCTTTCACTAAAACAAAAAATCCTGCTATAAGTACAATAAGCGAATAAATCATTTTATCCCTCCTGTTTTCATTCTATTAAGATTTATTTATTAAATGAAAAAGAAGGGAAATTTTCCCTTCTTGCAATGATTATTGATATTACTAATTCTCAGCTTTTCTCTTTATAAAAAATATAATATTCATTATAAGGCATGAAACTACATAAAAATCAATAGCTGGTAACGGAAAAGAAAGCTGAACTTGATTACCATGTACAACTTCATTAACAATAAATAAAAGAATAAGTAAGGTTGTATTTTTTCGATAATTTATCGAATCACTATTCCATAAAGCAATAAAATATAAAATAGGTAAAAAATAAAATAAACAATAAATAATAAAACTAATATGAATACTAATATATCCTAAAGGATTTAAGGAATTTGTAAGTAAGATTTGACCGCAAACCATTGTCATGATCATAAAAACTTCCATTAAATAATCAAAAATCCATACTTTATCTATTATCTTCATATTCTATACTCACCTCTTTTTTTAATCATAAAATACTCTTCATTGTTCTTACTGAAATGTAATAACAATTATTTTTGTTTCATATCTAGAATTAGAAAATTACAACCACATTCAGATTATTAATCCTCTCATTTATTGTTTACTCTTCTTTAAATAAATCAGTCTTTTAAGAGCAGGTATAAAATGAACACATATTATCAAAGAAATTCCAATATAAATTCCTAAATATATCATATTTCTTAACCCATTTTGAAATATTCCAAAGGTAAATTCAAAAAATAACATTAATAAAGTAAGTATCAATATCATATAATTACTCAAAGCAGTTAAGAAAGATATTTCTAAATTATAATCAGTAAATAGTTCATAGTTACCCAATTCTCTCTTTCTTCTAAAATAATACCAATGACCATCTTTGCACAATAACTCAATCTTAATTTCTTGATCCATTATTAAGCTTTTTAATATTTCTTTTTCTTTTCTTATAGATAAAAAACATTTTTTATAAATATACGAAGTATTGTCATTTTCAAAATAATATATAAAAAATTTTTTCTTACTAAGATTCCACCCTTTTTGTGACATCAAATTAAGCCACTCTTCTTCTTTTTTGTAATTCGTGTATAAAAACATTTTAAAAACTTTTTTCATAAATAAGCACCACCTTTTGAATAACCTTATATATTTTTAAAAACATATTCATGAATATAAATAATAAAAATAATACATAATTTATACAAAATACTTGATTAATTATTACCTCTTTCTTTATTTATATTATATTATCATATTATTTATATATCAATATTATTTTTATTATTTTAATGCAAAAAAATCTAAGAAATTCTTAGACTTTTAAATGTTGATAATATTTAATATATTTAGAAAGTGGTAAATCTTCCTTATTATTGATATAAAAAACTTCTTTATTCTTTAATACAACATATTTTTGTTTATATTTAAAGCATAGATTACTATCTTTTTGAGTTATAAGAGGATATTGTTGAATAATGTTTTTATAAGACAACTTATTTTTAAAAATATTTTCTACTTGATATTTAAATATTTCTTTTGAAATAGCTGTCGTATAGCCTTTATAATATCCTTCCATTATTCCATGAGATCCTTCAATAGAATAGCCTTGATATAACATTCCACCATCTTCATAACTATAAGATTGTTGCAAGCTTTGGACAGGTTCAATAGTACTATAAGGATCACTATTTGTTGGACGGTCATACAAGCTTAAAGCAATTGTAGCAATAACACAAAGATAGACAATAGCATTAGATTTTTGATTTTTTTCTTTATAAAGATGTCCAAGACAGCCAATCAACCAAGAAACAAGTAAAATCAAAAATGATTTTAAACCATTTTGTTTTAATAAATCTAATAAAATCAAAGTAATTCCAACATAAAAATTTATTTTAAATAAATCAGTGAAAAGATTTTCTAAATAAAAAGATTTATTTTTCATTACTTTTTTTAAATGCGACAGATTACATAATCCAAAAAAGAGCAAAGAAAAGCCTATAAAACTTACAGCAGTATAAAATAGATAAGTCCCAAAATAAAAAGTCAAATAAGGTAAACTTGGTAAACCATGTATTTTAAATGGTTGATAAGCAGCTAATAAAACAATGGCCATGATCATTAAAAAATAATGAGTTGTAAAATTATAAATAGTTGATAAGATTTCTTTTTTATCATCTAAATCTTGTTGTAAAGATTGCGCAAAAGGATCTTCAACTTCTACTACTTGTAAGCCAAAATAATTAACAATAATTCGACATCCAGCTTCTTTTATATCTTTATTTATTTGTTTATAATATATTTTATAATGTTTTCTTTGTGGTGTTCTTTTTTCAAATGTTAAAAAATTTCTTAATTAACCATCTGACACATGTGCATAGTATGGTTCGGATAAATTGAGTACAGTAATAATTGCTTTTTTAGGACATGGATGTGATTTCAAAACATATTTCTGTATTTTGTTCATGAAGTTCTTTCCAGTATATCTATGGTTGAAACGCCATTCTTGTTCATTCAAAAACAAAGGTAAGTCACGTTTAGTTACTCCATGATATATACCAGTAATATTATTCTTTATATCACCAATTAATACATTAAGCCAATACAATCTATGATTTTCTTCATCATAGAGTATTTTTTCTGATTTTAATGTTATTTTATCAGTTAATCCTAAAAAAGTTGTTTTTCCATCAGTGTTTAGTATTCTTTCTTTTGAAAGTATTGCTTTTTTTGAGATGAATCTAACAATATTATTTGTACTATCTACAGCTACTGGCATTAATTTTAAAAATTTTGGATATTTATTTTCTTTATCTGTTGATAACATTACTAAAAAGGGTTGCTGTTCAGTAGCAACTCCTTGTTTGTGTTCTTCTTTACTTTTTGAGCCTATATAAGCAACGTCTGCTTCATAAAAAAAGCTGTCCAGAATTTTTTCACTGTTACTTTGGGACATAAGAATCCTACATTTTCTACAAAGTAATAGCGCTGTTTTATAATTTATTTCTAATTCATTAGCTAATTCAATCGCAGACAAACCTTTATTTGCCGTAAAAAAGAGATACATTCCTAAAATCAATTTATAAAGATCTAGCTTATTATCTTGAAATATAGTATTAGAAAGTAAGTAATGTTGATGACCACATTCTTTACATTGAAAGACATCACCTCTTTTAATGGAATAGTAATGTGTACATCCACATTTTTCACAGTAAAAGCCAACAGGCCATTTCATTTTAAAAAAGAATTTTACACATTCATCATGATTATTTGCATATTTTCTAGTTAAAGTAATTAAAGAATCCTTTTTTGGTTTTTGATTTTTAGCCATAGTATCCACCTCTTTAAGAAAAGTATATAATATTTTAAAGAAGTGATAGATTATACTCCTCGGTTTAAAGTGAGAATAACGGAGTTAAATCAAAAGATGTGTCAGATGGTTAATTAAGAAAAATTTAAACTTATATTTTTTAAAAACCAACCTTCTAAAGCTTTATTTTCTAATAATTCAATAAATTGATCTTCATTTACTAAATAATCTTTTGTAGATATTCTTTTATATTTCATAAACATCACCTATCTTTATTATATCAATATATTATATTTATTCAATAAATATTATTTTTATTATAATATATAAAAAAGTTGCCTAAGCAACTTTCTATGGGAGTGGTTTTTCACTTGCAAGATAGAGATCATACCATTCTTGTCTTGTAAGCGTAAAATCACATGCTTTAATTGTTTCTTTTAAATGTTGAGGAGATGTTGTTCCTACAATTGGTTGCATATGTGCAGGATGACGAAGTAACCAAGCAATCGCTATTGCTGGTTTTGTTACATGATATTTATGAGCTAATTGTTGCATAACATCATTTAATTTTTGATAATTTGGATGATCAATAAAAGTTCCTTCCGCCCAAGAAGCTTGGATTGAACTCCATGGTTGGATTGTAATATCATTTAAACGACAATAATCTAAAACACCACCATCTTTATCTTGAGCAAATGCTTCTTTCATATTCATATTTAATCCTGAATCAATCATTACTGAATGAACGATTGATAATTGTAATTGATTAATAATAATTGGGTATTTTAAATATTTCTTTAATAATTCTATTTGCAAAGGTGTATGATTAGAAACACCAAAATAGTGAACTTTTCCTGCTTCATATAACTCATTAAAAGTTTCAGCAACTTCTTGAGGATCACATAAAGCATCTGGTCTATGAAGCAAAAGAATATCTACATAATCTGTATGTAATCTTTCTAATGATTCATTGACACATTTTAAGATATGTTCCTTTGAAAAATCATATCTTTTTCCAGGAACAATACCACATTTTGTTTGAATAATCATTTGTTTTCTATATTCAGGATGTCTTTTTAAGACTTCACCAAATAATTCTTCTGATTTTCCTCCACCATAAATATCTGCATGATCAAAAAAATTAATTCCTGATTCTAAAGCTGTTTTGACAAGTTCTTCAACTTCTTCAATGCTTTTATCAGCAATTCTCATGCATCCTAAAGCAATCTTTGATACTTTTAAATCTGTTTGTGGTAATGTTAAATATTCCATAATTTTCTCCTTATAATTTCAATAAATTCAAACCAATTTCTTCATCAAAATAACGATCCACTTGTCCATCAATAATTTGAATAACCATTTCACATGTTGCTGAAACAATTGCTTTATTTAAATGACCACCAAAAACTTCCCCTTGATCATTTCCAGCAGATAAATGCATATGACTATAATACTCACCATTCATTGTATTAATAGTTCCTGTAAGAGATACAATTTCATAATCCCCTTTAAATTCATTGGCATAATATTTCTTTTCACTTGTCTTAAAAACACCAACTGTAAAATCATTAATAGCCCCAAGTGCTTGTATGCTTGCAAGTTTGATATTTTCTTTTAAAGCAATATTTTTGACTTGTTCAACAATATCTTCTCCCTTATCAATTCTTGCGATAATTGTATTATCAAATTTTTTATATTTCATTTTCTTTCCTCCTATTGATAAATACGATATTTCCATTTTCCTTTTAAAAAGCGTGTCGCTAATAATAAACATCTTGAAATATTATCTAAAACCATCATGATCCAAACACTTTCAAGTCCAAAAGAAAAGACATTGATCATAAGCATTGAACCAAAAATTCTTATTCCCCACATAGTAATCAAAGAAAAAACAAATGGTGCTTTGGTATCCCCCATTCCATTAAAAGTACCTTCTAGAATAATCAAAATACCATAGATTGGCTCACTAACAGAAACAATTCTTAACACCCTTGTTCCCAAAGCTATAACTTTTTGATCAGGAGTAAAAATCGACATAATATTTTGAGCATTTATGAATAATAAAACACCAGCAATGACCATAATACTTAAAGTAATTGCACATGTAAGATACGTCATTCTTTTAACTTTAGATTCATCTTTTTCACCAACAGCATTTCCTACAAGTGTACTCGCTGCTGATTGAAAACCATACCCTGGTGCATAAAATGCTTGCTCTGCTTGAATCGCTATAGAATGTGTTGCCAGAGAAACAACTCCTAATTTAGCAATCAATGAAGCAAAAGTAACATGCCCTAAACAAATAACACTTCTTTCCATAACAACAGGAACAGAAATTGTTAAACATTCTAAACATACAGGTTTATGAAAATGGAATCCTGTATGTTTAAAATCAAAGATTTTATTTTGATAATAATGTCTAAAAATCAAAATTCCTCCAACAATATATGAAATAGCTGAAGCTATTGCCGCTCCAGCAACAGATAAACCAGCTCCATAAACCGTTATACCAAACACTTTCCTTGTCGGATAAATTAAAAAGAAATTTAAAACTATATTAATTATATTCATATAAACATTGATCATCATTGGTGTTTTCATATCTTTGACTGCTCTTAAAGTTGAAGATAAAATGATAATAAATGTTCTAAATATAAATGGTGTTGATACAATTAAAAAATATAAAAAAGCATCATGTCTTATTTCTTTAGCCCCATTGAGCCAACTAGGTAAAAATGGTGCAATCACAATACTAATAATCGTTGTAAGTAATCCTATAACAAAAGAAATAAATAAGGCTTGTTGACCAGCAATTTGCACTTTTTTATGATCTTTAGCACCATCCGACTTGGCACATACAGCTAAAACACCTACACCAAAAGCAACTGAAATACTTCCAAGTAACCAAGTAACAGTAGATGTTAAACCTACTGCTGCAGAAGCTGTTGCCCCCATGGCACCAACCATCGCTGTATCTACATAAGTCACGACTGTATTCATTGCTTCTTGAATAATAGCAGGCCATGCAAGATGACATATATTTTTTATCTCATTTCCATATTTCATCCTATAACCTCCAATAACACTATTATACAAACAAAAAAAGGAATAAACAATGTTATTCCTATAATCCTTGATACATTCTTGTACGTTTTACATCTAAATATTTCCAATATTTTCTTTCCCTACCACCTACAGCTATTACTAAATCATCACTGTATCCAAAAACTCTGGCAATCGTTCCTTTTTTTACTTTAGAAATATGAGTTAATTTTCCATCTAATATTGCATACTTCATAATAGCTACCCCCTTTATCTATCTTTATTATAGATAAATAAAAAAGATATTGTTTTTATCAGCATTATTTAAACACCTAAAAAACGTATTTATAATACATATACATAAAAAAGGTCCTATCTCTAGGACCTTATCTATTATATATTAGAAATCTACTTCTGTGTCGTAGTAGCAAGCTTTTAATAAAGCAACCATTTCATCATGATTTGGAATACGTGGGTTTGATCCTGTACATGCATCAGCAATTGCATTATCAGCAATTTCATCAACACGTGCTAAGAAGATATCTTCTGGAACAAATCCAGTTTCAGCTGGCATACCATCTGCACCATATTTATTGATTCCATGAGGAATATTTAATTCATCATTCATTCCTCTTAAATATTTAATTAATAAAGCAACTTTTTCATCATCATCTGCACCACCTAAATGCATGTAATCAGCAATGACACCATAACGTTTTTTAGCTGTTGGATCTTTTGCATTGAAAGCAATAACTTTTGGTAAATACATAGCATTAGCTGCACCATGGATAATATGTCCACCTTGATCAACGAAAGCAGCACCTGTTTTATGTGCCATGGAGTGAACGATACCTAATAAAGCGTTAGAGAATGATTGACCAGCTAAACATTGAGCATCATGCATTGTATCTCTTGCTGCCATATCTCCATTATATGATTTTACTAAGTTAGCTTGAATTAATTCAATTGCATGAATAGCAAGTGGATCTGTATAGTTACAGTTTGCTGTAGAAACATATGCTTCAATAGCATGAGTCATTGCATCCATACCTGTATGAGCAACTAATTTAACTGGCATTGTTTCAGCTAAATCTGGATCAACGATAGCTACATCTGGTGTAATTTCAAAGTCAGCGATTGGATATTTAATTCCTTTATTATAATCAGTAATAATTGAGAAAGCAGTAACTTCTGTTGCTGTACCACTAGTAGATGGGATAGCGCAGAAATGAGCTTTTTTACGTAATTTTGGAATACCAAATACTTTGCACATATCTTCAAATGTGATATCTGGATATTCATATTTAATCCACATAGCTTTTGCTGCATCAATTGGTGAACCTCCACCCATGGCAACGATCCAATCTGGATTAAATTCTTCCATAACAGCTGCACCTTTCATAACAGTTTCAACTGATGGATCTGGTTCAATACCTTCAAATAATTTAACTTCCATTCCAGCTTCTTGTAAATAGTTAACAGCACGATCTAAGAAACCATTACGTTTCATTGATCCTCCACCAACACATACAATAGCTTTTTTTCCTTCTAATGTTTTAAGGGCTTCTAAAGCACCTTTTCCATGATATAAATCTCTAGGTAATGTAAATCTTTGCATAACTTATTCTCCTCTTTTCCTATCTATAATGATAGCACTTACATTCATTTTTGGTTAGATACTAAAAAGGCATAGGGATATGCCTTTTTTTATATATCAAGTTATTTTTTTCACATTGCATGTGCATTTTTTCACTTTACTTGTTCGATTACTTTTTTCAAACATTCTATAAAATTTTGATCTTCTTTAGATAAAATATATCCTTTTCGATAAATCAAATAATCAACGTAAGGTATTTTCTTATCTTTACATTCTTTTAAAACAAAATGATTTTGCTTTAAAAGCTTTTTAGGCATTGGGGCTACCCACATATAAGTTTCAGGAATTTCACTTAAAAGCTCAAATTGTATTCCTCTTTCATAAATGTTCATATGTTTATGATTATGATGATCTTCTTGAATATGAATATCTCCATGCTTTAATTCAATTTGTTTCTTTAAATCTTTCATATAAATATCTTGATTTTTAAGAGGATTATCTTTTGAAATAAGTATTTGATAATCAAACATAAAAAGTTTTTCATAAGTTAATTCTTTTAAATTTAAAATATTGAAATAATAGTCTTGATCTCTTAAAGGAAAACGTACAATTCCTAAATTATTTTCTCCATCATAAACATTTTGAATCGTATCGATTGAATTCGTTTCTCGATAATTTAGATTCAATTCCTTTTTCATATTATTATCCATTTTTAAATATTCAATAAAAGCTTCTGAGATGTAACTTGAACGAGGAACACAAATATCTAAATTTAATTTGTGAGGATCATCTTGATACATATTTTTTAAATAATCTACTTCTTGAACAATCTTTTTAGCCTGTGATAAAAATTCTCTTCCTTTAGTTGTTGGAACAACTCCTTTATTATGCCTTTCAAATATCTTTATATTAGCCTCTTCTTCTATTTCTTTAATAATTTTAGATAAATGAGGTTGATTAATATATAAATGCTGTGCTGCTTTAGAAATAGATTCGTATTTTTCAACTTCTATTAAATACTTCAAATGTAAAAAATTCATCTTCAAGCTCCTTAAAATATAATATATATATTATATCATTTCTATAAAAAAATTCTATGCAAAACATAGAATTTATAAATAAGTTTCTTTAATATAATCAATCGTTTCTTCTAAATTACTTTTAGATAAATGAACTAACATATCTTTAATCATCGCATCCGTTTCTTGATGAATGACATAATAACCATGTGTCTTATTGTAATAATCTAAAGGAGCCGATACATCAAAATTTTCTCCACGATAAACCATTGTTGCTGCTACTCGATCACAAAACATTTCCACAACATATTTTGTAGGCATCTTAGCAGGAACAACACCTTCTCTGGAAAAATCGACCCAATATTCCCAATGATGCTTATTTCTTCCTTTATGATGTAACCAAGCAGTAGAATAACCAATCGTTTCTCTTTCAATTGAATTAGGTGAACGTGTCCCTACCCAATATTTAGCACCTGTTTTTAGTTCAGTTGGCGAATACTTTGATAAATCATGAAGCAATCCTTGTTTATATAAACCACATTTAAAGCAAAGCATTGTTACATAATATTTATGTTTATTAATTGTTTTTAAATGATTAATGAGTTTCACTTTAAAGCCCTCTTTCTTGATATTTTGTTTTAAATATATCTTCATCACTTTCTGTTTCTACAACTTCTCCAAGTTCTGGAAGTTCATCTAAAGAGGCTAAAGAAAAAGCATCCATAAATTCATCTGTTACCCCATATAAAATAGGAAGCCCTGGTGAATCTTCCCTTCCTACTTCTTTAATAAGTGCTTTAGCAACTAATTTTCTAATCATTGCATCACAACCAACCCCTCTAATATCTTCTACTTTAGCACGGGTAATAGGTTGATTATAGGCAATAATCGCTAACGTTTCTAAAGCAGCTTGAGAAAGAGTGGCTTTTGATTGTTCCACCATTTTTTGATAATATGGAAAATATTGAGGATTGGTTGCAAGTTTGTATTTGCCACCAAAATCAACAACTTGTAAGCCATCAAATCCTCTTTTTGAATAGTCTTCTATAAAACGATCCATAGCTTCTACAGCCTCTTTTTTAGAAATTTCTAAAATTAACGATAACTCTTTAAGATTTATACCGTCGTCTCCTTTTAAATAAAGAATACCTTCTATAATACTATTATAATCTTCCATTACTCTTTCCCCTCTACATAAATATCATCAAACAATCCCTCTTGAATAATTTCAACTTCTTTATCATTTGCAAGAACTAAAATAGATAAAAAAGTGACAATAAAATAATAACGATCTCCTCTATCAAACAATTCATCTAATTTTACTCTTTTATTAACTCTTACTTTAAAATAATTTCTAATTTGATTACTTCTTTGTTCAATGGAAATATCTTTTTTAGAAATATGTGTATCTAATGGCTTAGATAATAGTTTCCTTTGATACATTTTTTGCATTGCTTTCATTAAATCATAAACCTCTAATCCATCTGGAATCATAGTAGATGCATCATCTATATATTTTTCCATATTATGAGATGGTTTAATCAACATAGATTGTCTTTGTTCATACTTTTCTTGTATCTCATCTAAAACATCTTTATATCTCTTATATTCAATTAATCTTCTTATTAAAGCTTCTCTTGGATCTTCTTGATATTCATCTTCAATTTGAATTTTTTCTTTAGGTAAAAGCATTTTACTTTTCATTTCAATAAGTTGCGCTGCCATTACTAAATATTCAGACATCACTTCAAGTTGTGATGATTCCATCATATGTATATATTGTAAATATTGATCTATAATTACTGATAATTCCAGTTTTTCTAGATCCATTTCTTTTTCTTTAATTAAATGTAATAATAAATCTAAAGGACCTTGAAAATCATCTAATATAACTTGATATTCCATTGTTTCACCTCTAGGGTATTATAGCATAAATTTATATTTTTTATTTATTATGTTGATTATTTCCTATATAATACGCCTGAAAGGGGTTATAAAATGTTTTCATTATCATCGATTATATTAGCTTTTTTTGCTGGAATTTTAGGAACACTGATAGGTGGAACACAAACTTTTATTTGTACTGGATTTGTAGGTTTATTGATTTTTCTTTTAAATCATTGTGGTGTTGATACAACATTTTTAAATGAAGCTTTATCAAATAATTTATTTTTACCATGTATTATCTTTAACGCTGCAGGACTTGCAACTGCTTATGCAGGAACAAAACATAATATAAGAGGCGTTGAAACATCTAGATCACTTGCATTTACAAATGATCCTTATGTTTTACTTGTAGGAGCTTTAGGTGGTGTTTTAGGTTATTTGATTTTTGCTTTTGAAAATTATTTTTCATTTCCAGTAGATACTGGAGCAGTTTCTGTTATTCTTGTAGGAATTTTAGGGAGAGTTTTATTTAATCAAGAAAGTACATATAACAAAAAGAATTTAGATTTCTTAAAAACTGCATCACTATCTTTTTGGTTATTTCAATTTTTAATTGGCTTAGCTGTATCAACAGTCATGGCTTATTTTGCGAAAGAAACAGGTCTTTATACAATTGGTTTTTCAATTAGTGCTTTAACACTTATCTTTGCTTTAACTGATCCTGCTTTCCCTGCTACACACCATACAACTCTTGTTGTAGGTTATGCAATGGCACAAACAGGAAATATGATGATTGCTGTTATTTTTGGTATCATTGCTCATTTTATTGGATTGATTTTTGGTATGGTACTCAATACAGATTGTGGTACACACATCGATCCACCAGCTGTTGCTATTGCCACATGTAGTTTAATTATTTTTACTTTATTTTAAAACAGAGGTTAAATAGGAACCTCTGTTTTTTGATAAACTATAATCATTTGATTAATTAATTTAAATTTTTCAAATATTTCTTTCAATGTAACATTCATATAAGGATATTGCTTTTCTTTATAGCTTTGAAAATGTTTATTAAATATATATGATGTCTCTAATATTTCTACAATATCATCAAATTCTTTTAAATTATCTAAAGTGTCTCTATCTTTAGAAACTTCTATAATTGTTTTCACTAATAATTCTTGATCTATTAAATAAGTGTTTGCATTCATCAAAAGATAAACATCAAATAAGTCTCTCATTCTTGTATTATATTCTCCCCTATCCAAAGTTGTCTCATATTTTTCAGCAATAATATTTTCAATTGGATATGTCATTAATTCAATCTTTTTGGTAGAAAATAAGCTATTAAAATTATACTTTAATGCGTTTGGAAAGATTAAAGTATTGTTAGATATGTCTAATTTTATCTTAATTAAAGTATTTGCATGTTTTGCAATTATTTGTGCAATAAAGCCTGAGTAATAATCATCTATTTGAGCTTCAATAACACGATCTATTGAATAATCAAAAAAGCTTTCCGACTTCGTTTCAACAATTGTCTGTAAAATGTTTTCCATTTCTTCCAAAGAATAAATTGTACTTTTACAAGTTACATCTATGTCTCTTGTCATTCTAGTATCTAATCCTAATAATGTTGAAACCACAAAACCACCTTTTAAAACAAGCATTTTATTATATTTTGACAAACTAATCTTTTCTGCGAATTCTTCTAATACATATCTTTGTTGAACATCTTGAATATCTAATTTTTTTAATTTAGCAAGTTTTTTCATTTCTGTTTTCCAGTTTTCTACATTTCTATATTTCATTTTCATACCTCTATGGTTTCATCATCAATGTAACAACTTGTTCTACTTTATCATTAACACCTAATTTCCTTGCATAACGCGATAATTTATTTAATTTTACTTTTCCATTGAAATAATTTTGAATAACTTCTACATAAACTTGCATTTCAATTTGTTCTTTATTTTTAATAAAATCACAAATCGTACGTTCTTTATCAAAGGTACGTACAATATTTCCAGACATATCTTTTACTTCTACTACTCCTAAAGTAAATAAGTCTTTTTTTATATAATGAACATTCAATTCATTTCTTTTTCTTAAATGATATCCAGATTCAGTAGTTACTGTAAATTCTCTTGGAAATCGATCTGTCAAATCAAGCAAAAAAGCAGCAGTTTCATGACTATAAATTATATTATTATTATTTAATTGATACACCTTTAACATATCTGGATAATAATCTTTATGACAATAAATTCCTTTTTCAATTCTTTCAATAACCATTTCAATCTCTAGTTTTTTTATTTGTCTTTGGTTATATCCAATATTTGTAAGCTCACAATATCTAATCAGACCATTATTCTTTTTTACTAACTCGTCAAATTCTTGATCAAATGACATAATTCCACCTCCGTATAAATCGTACATATATTTTACCATATATATGTACGATTTATACATATTTGAAATAAAAATTATTATAAATTTTTATTTCTTAGGTTCTCTAATAATGAATTGAAGTAAATCTTTTCCATTAAATGGAATCAATGGATAAAGATAAGAAAAGCCAAAAGGTTTTAATGATATTAAATACATATATAAAATAACTTGATAAGCAATAAAACCTAACCAACCAAATAATCCTGAACATAAAATCATAAATATCTTTACATATTTATTCGTTAAAGATAACTCATAATTAGGTGTGGCAAAACCACAAACATTTCCAATGGATACAAACAAAAGAATTTCTCCTGAAAAAAAACCAAGCTCGATTGCAAATTCACCTAATAAAATAGCAGCAATCATCCCCATTGTATTGGAAATAGAATCAGGAGTATGAATAGTTGCAATTCTTAATAATTCAACAGCAAGTTCTACTAAAATAATTGAAAATAATTTTTTTAAACTGACATTTCCTTGATTTACAATCAACATCCATAAAGGAACTAAATAAATTGAAAGAAAAACAGCACTAAAACGAATCAAACGAATAAAAGTACCAATAATCGGTGTTTGACGATGTTCTTCAACATGTTCTAATATTTCAAACAAAGTTGTTGGTAACATCATAACTGAACTTGAAGTATCACAAATAATTGCAAGATAACCATGATGAATATGTGTTGATACCACATCTGGTCTTTCGCTGTATCTTACAAGTGGAAAAGGATTATAACCTTGGTCAAAAATTAATTCTTCTAGAGCACGATCTGTCATAATTAAATCTTCATTTTTTATTTCATCAAGTCTTTCTTTAATACTTTTTAACATCGTTTGATCTATTTCACTTTTTAAATAACATAAACAAATATCTAATTTATTTTTTTTACCAACTGTAACTTTTTCCATTACTAAGTCTAACGTACGAATACGTCTTCTAATCAAGCCAGCACAATTTAAAAGATTTTCATTAAAACCATCTTTACTTCCTCTAACTGACTTTTCTGTATCAGGTTCTTCAATTGAACGAGTAGGAAAATGTCTTGTATCTAAAACATAAACTTTACTTTCAGTTATATCTTTAACAATAGCACATCCTGTAAGCATCGCATATTCATAGTTTTCTTTATTGAGTTCTTCTTTGACATCCCCATTATTCAAACAATCCTTCAATGTCTTTCCTTTTGCATTAGTAATTCCTTCTACTAAATAAGCAATCAATTCATCAGAACATAAACTAGAAACATAATTAATTTCAATTTTTCGACCATCAAAATCTAAATATCTTACATTTAAATCAAAAGAAGGATTTTTCATGATTTTGGTTTAAAGAAAAGTGCAATGATAAACGCAAATAAAATGGCCGATGAAATTCCTGCTGCTGTTAAATCAAACATTCCCATAGCTAATCCAAAAACACCATATTCTTTTGTCATAGCCATTGCTCCATGCATTAAAGAATGACCAAAACTTGTAATAGGAAGCATGGCTCCTGCATGAAAGATTTTAATTAGACGATCATAAATATGAAATAAATCTAAAAGTGCTCCTAATACAACAAAGCTACACGTAATATGTCCTGGCGTTAATTTAGTATACTCATAAATTAACTGGGCAATAACACAGACAAAGCCACAGAATAAAAAAGATAATACATAGTTCATTTGACAACCTCCAATACATAACCATGACAAACACAAGGAATCGATAATTTTTGATTTGTCATGACAGGATTTAAAAGAGCTCCCGTAGCAAGAATTAAAACACGATTATATTTGCCTTTTAACATCATTTGATAAACATAACCAAAGCTGACAAGTCCATTACATACAGGACCACTTCCTCCTTGATAGACATTTTGTCTAACATCATAAAGTAAACAACCACAATCATCATAATCGTTATACTTTTGATTTTCTTCTTTTAAAAGTTCTTTCATAATCGTTTTTCCATAATGAGAAAGATCACCTGTTAAAATCAAATCATAATAAGTACCATCTCTGTTTAAATCTTTCATATGTTGTAAATAAGTATCTAAAGCTGCAGGGGCCATAGCACGCCCCATATCATTAGCATCATATTGATCATAATCAATTACTTTTCCTAAAGTAATTGATTCAATCCTTACTTGACTTGGTTTGTTTGTTAGAAAAACAGCGACGCTTCCTGTTGCTGTAAAAGTCATCGTTTCTTTTCTTTGAATACCATATTCTAAAGGATATCTAAATTGTCTTTCAGCTGTTGCATTATGAGAAACCGTACAGGCAATAGCATTATGAATATTATGATTTTCAATCATAATCGCAGCATTTGCTAGAGCTAGTCCAATCGTACTACATGCACTATATAAGCCAATAAAAGGTCGATGTAAATGATTAGCATAATAATAACACGCTGTAATTTGATTATTTAAGTCTCCTCCAAAATATAAATCAATTTCTTCTTTTTTTACTTTTCCTTTTTTTAAACAAATAAGGATAGCATCTTTCAGCATTTCAATTTCTGCTTGTTCATAACTTGCATGATGATGATAATGATTAGGATAATGTTTATCAAAATAATGTCCTAACGGTCCTTGATGTTCAATAACTCCTGCTGTTGTCCCAACACTTTGAATATAGACATCTTTAAAAACAAAACTACTACCAGAAATAGGTGATGACATAACGTAGTCCTCCTAATACAAACGAAGCAACGATTCCAAAAGTAATCACCGCTCCACCAAGTTTAAAAATATTAGCACCTATTCCCGTCACTAAACCTTCACTTCTTGCTTCTAAGGCACTTGAAGTCATCGCATTTGAAAAACCTGTAATGGGAATAAAGGAACCTGCTCCTGCAAAATCACCTAAACGGTCATAGATTCCTAAACCTGTTAAAAGAGCTGCAATTAAAATAAGAGTAATCAACATAATAGGTGTTGCTTCCTTTTCACTAAAAGAAAATAATTCTTTATAAAGATTCAAAAAGAATTCTCCTATCATACCAATCACACCACCTACTAAAAAAGCACTGATTGTATGTTTTAATACTTGTTTTTGTGGTTTATTTTTATCTGCAATTTCATTATATTTTTTTATATTCATAGATTTACCTCCACATTTTTAGGATAGACAAAAATGATGAATATAAACATTTTAATTTAATTATCGATATTCGATATATATAATAAAATAAAAAGGCAAGCCTTTGCTTGCACTTTATTTATAGTTCATTTGTAAGTGATTGAATATATTCTTTTAAAGGTTCATCCGCATTTGCACCATGTTCTTTAATAATATTAACAATTGCACTACCAACAATAACACCATCTGCATATTGTTTAAATTCTTTCACTTGTTCTGGTTTATTAATACCAAAACCAATAGCTACTGGTGTATCTGTTACTTGACGAATATGTCTAATAATTTCTTCAAGATTATTAGCAAATGAAGTATTATCTCTTGTTCCTGTAACACCCATTGACGATACAAGATAGATAAATCCTTTTGCTTCTTTTGCAATCATTTCTACACGATCTTTACTTGTTGGGGCAATCATTGAAATTAAAGTAACATCATAATTATAACAAACATCTTTGACTTCTTGGCTTTCTTCATAAGGTAAATCTGGAAGAATAATACCATCAATACCAACTTCTTGACATTTTTTAAAGAATTCATCATAACCGTAATGGAAAACAACATTTAAATAAGTCATAAAGCATAAAGGAATATCACTTTTTTCTCTTACTTTTTTAACCATTTCAAACACATCATCTGTTGTAACTTTATTTTTTAAAGCACGTACATTGGCTTCTTGAATGGTTGGTCCTTCAGCAATTGGATCAGAAAAGGGAATACCAATTTCAATCAAACTAGCCCCTGCTTGTTCCATATCTAAAATATAGTCTACTGTTTTATCTATTACAGGATCTCCTGCTGTTAAAAAACCAATGAAGGCTTTTTTATTTTCAAAAGCTTTATATATTCTATTCATAGATTTCTTTCCCCCTATATCTTGCAATTGCTGCAACATCCTTATCTCCTCTACCTGAAAGACAAACAATTAAAATATCATCTTTTTTCATAGTTGGTGCTATTTTGATTGCATGTGCAATCGCATGCGCACTTTCAATGGCACAAATAATTCCTTCAGTTTTTGCAATGTATTCAAAAGCATCCACTGCTTCATCATCTGTAACTGGTACATATTGAGCACGTTTTGTATCATGTAAATAAGCATGCTCTGGTCCAATACCTGGGTAATCTAAACCTGCTGAAATAGAATAAACAGGTGCAATTTGACCGTATTTATCTTGACAAAAGTAAGATTTCATTCCATGGAAAACACCTAATGATCCTGTTGCAATTGTCGCTGCTGTTAAAGCTGTATCGACCCCTTTACCAGCGGCTTCACAACCAATAAGTTTTACATCTTTATCATTGATAAAATTATAGAACATTCCCATCGCATTACTTCCACCACCAACACAGGCCATCACTGCTGTAGGAAGTTTCCCTTCATATTCAAGAATTTGTTCTCTTGCTTCTTTAGAAATCACACTTTGGAAATCTCTCACCATCATTGGAAATGGATGAGGCCCCATCACAGAACCTAAAACATACATCGTATCATCCACACGTTTTGTCCATTCTCTCATTGCTTCATTGACCGCATCTTTTAAAGTCATTGTCCCTGTTGTTACAGGATGTACTTTAGCTCCTAAAAGTTCCATACGATAAACATTTAAAGCTTGACGATCTGTATCTTCTTTTCCCATAAAAATTTCACATTCAAGTCCAAGTAAGGCTGCTGCTGTGGCTGTAGCTACACCATGTTGTCCAGCACCAGTTTCAGCAATAATTCTTGTTTTTCCCATTTTTTTAGCCATTAAAGCTTGTCCTAATACATTGTTGATTTTATGAGAACCTGTATGGTTTAAATCTTCTCTTTTTAAATAGATTTTAGCGCCACCTAAATCTTCTGTCATCTTTTTTGCATAATATAATAAAGATGGTCTACCAGCATATTCTTTTAATAATGTATTAAGTTCATCATTAAATGCTTGATCATTTTTATAAAATTCATAAGCCTCTTCAATTTTATGAATTTCACTCATTAAAGTTTCAGGTATGTACTGTCCCCCATGTATTCCATATCTACCTTTCATTTCTAACTCTCCTTACGATTTCCTTAATTTTTTCCCTATCTTTAAAACCATCTGTTTCAACACCACTTGAAACATCTAATCCATAAACATTCATTTTTAAAGCTTCATCAATATTAGAAAGATTAATTCCTCCTGCTAAAAATACAGGCTTATTGACTTCTTTCAACATAGACCAATCAAAACTTTCCCCAGTTCCTCCAGAACCATGATCGAAAAGATAATAATCAACATCATAGTCTACATTGAAAGAATCATCATTTTTAATTTGAATTGCTTTAATAATTGGAACATCTATTTTTTGTTTTAAAGTCTTTATATATTCATTTGTTTCTTGACCATGCAATTGTACAAGATCAATAACATGATTTTTAACTAATTTTTCAACAAAAGAAATATCCTCATTTACAAAAACACCTACAACTTGAATCGAAGATAAAAGATCTTTTTTTAATTCTTTTGCCTGATCATAAGTAATCTTTCTTTTCTTTCCCGCAAAAACAAAGCCAATATAATCAGGTTGATATGTATTTACATAATCAATATCTTCTTTTTAAACCACAAATTTTAATCTTCTTCATCAATACCTTTTAAAACTTCTAATGTATGTCTTTTATCATGGCTTTTCATCATTGTTTCACCAATTAAGACAGCATTTACATGATGTTTTTCTAGTAATTCAATATCTTCTCTTGTTTTAATACCACTTTCAGAGACAAAGATAACATCTTCATCAACCATATCTCTTAATTTTAATGTTGTATTTAAATCAACACTAAAATCTCTTAAATCTCTATTATTAACACCAATAATTTTAGCACCTACACGTAATGCTTTTTTAACTTGCATTGAACTATGTGTTTCAACAATGGCTGACATTCCTAAATTATGTGCTAAATTTACACAACGCATTAATATAATTTCATCTAAAACACCAGCAATCAATAAGATAGCATCTGCTCCTAGTATTTTAGCTTCATATACCATGTATTCATCTACAACAAAATCTTTTCTTAAAACAGGAATCTTTACAATACGTTTGATTTCTCTTAAAAAATCATCATCCCCTTTAAAATAATCAGGTTCAGTTACTACTGAAATAGCATCTGCTCCAATCATTTCATATTCTTTCGCAATTGCTTTAAAATCAAAAGTAGAAACAATTTGTCCTTTTGATGGTGAATGTCTTTTAACTTCTAAAATATAAGACATTCCATCTTTTTCTAAAGCTTTTTTAAAAGGAAAGCTTTGATCAATAGGCATTGCAAAGGCTTTTTCTTTTAATTCATAAATTGAATGACGTTTCTTATTTGTTTCAACACGTTCTTTTGTACTTTCGACAATATCTTCTAAAATCATAATATACGCTCCTATTTGTTTGATTCTTTTATAAACTCTTCTAGTTTTTCATTTGCCTTTCCACTATCAATCAACTCTGCTGCTAAATCAATTCCTGCTTTTAAAGAATCAACTTTACCACCAATATATAAACCTGCCCCCGCATTCATTAAGACAGCTGTTCTAGGTCCACCTTGTTTACCGTTTAAAACATCTCGTGTAATTTGAGCGTTTTCTTTTGGAGTTCCTCCAACAAGTTCATCTTTTAAACATCTTTGTAAACCAAATTGTTCAGGTGAAATTGTATAAGTTTCAAATTGACCATCATTAATTTCACAAACAAAAGTTTCATTAGATGCTGAGATTTCATCTAAACCATCTCTTCCATAAACCACCATAGCTCTTTTAACCCCTAAATTACTTAAAACTTGAGCAAGTGGTTCAACTAATGATTCATCATAAACTCCCATTACTTGATAAGTCGCTCCTGCTGGATTCGTAAGTGGTCCTAAAATATTAAAGACTGTACGAATACCTAGTTCTTTTCTTACTGGTGCAACATACTTCATCGCTAAATGATAGTTTTGAGCAAATAAGAAACAAATATTAATATCGTTTAATAATTCCTTACTTCTTTTTTCATTGATTGTAATATCTACTCCAAGAGCTTCTAAACAATCTGCTGCGCCACTTTTTGAACTTGCTGCACGATTTCCATGCTTAGCAACTTTAACACCACCACTAGCAATCACAATAGATGAAGTTGTAGAAATATTGAAAGAGTTTGATCCATCTCCTCCAGTTCCTACAATTTCAAGAACATCTTGATCATTTAATAACTTCACACAATGTTCTCTCATTCCTTTAGCACTTGCTGTTATTTCATCAATTGTTTCACCTTTTAATGAAAGTGCTGTTAAATAAGCAGCCTTTTGAATATCAGAAGCTTGATCATCCATGATTTCATTCATACATTCATAAGCTTCTTGATATGTTAAATCTTCTTTTTTTGATAATTTAATAATTGCTTCCCTAATCATTTTGTATCTCCTTTAAAAAATTTTCAACTATTTTTTTACCTTCTTTTGTTAAAATCGACTCCGGATGAAACTGTAACCCATAAATAGGATAGTTTTTATGACTAATCGCCATGATTTCACCATCATCGCTTTCCCCTATAATCTTCAAGCATTCTGGTAAATTATCTTTTTTAGCAGCTAAACTATGATATCTAGCAACTGCTGTCTTTTCCTCGATTCCCTTAAAAATTGGATTTGTAGTATCTACTTTAATTGTCGAAGACTTCCCATGCATGACGCTTTGAGCATAACTTACAGTTCCACCAAAAGCTTCAACAATTGCTTGATGCCCTAAACAAACTCCTAAAATAGGATATTTTGTATAACATTTTTGAACAACTTCTTCTATAACACCTGCTTCACTTGGTTTCCCTGGACCTGGTGAAATAATAATACATGATGGATGAAGTTGGTCTATTTCTTCAACTGTCATTTCATCATTTCTAATGACCTTGATATTTGCATTAATTGAACCTATCAATTGATAAAGGTTATAAGCAAAACTATCGTAATTATCAATAAGTAGAATCATAATCAATACCCCCATCTGCCATTTTAATTGCTTCAACAACTGCACCAGCTTTATTTAAACATTCTTGATATTCATTTTCAGGAACACTATCATAAACAATTCCTGCACCACTACAAATAGAAATTTCATTGTTTCTTTTATAAGCTAAACGAATGCCAATACATAAATCCATATTTCCTGTAAAATCTAAATAACCAATAGCTCCTCCATAAATCCCTCTTTTATTTTGTTCTAATTGATTAATGATTTGACATGCCCTAATCTTTGGTGCTCCTGATAAAGTACCTGCAGGAAGTAAAGCATCAACTGCATCTAAAGCATTATATTCTTCCTTAATTTCACTGCTGACAACACTTGCTATATGGATAACTTTTGAAAACTTTAAGATATCCATATAAGATACCACATGTACACTATTGAATTTAGAAATTCTTCCTAAATCATTTCTTCCTAAATCAACGAGCATATTATGCTCTGCTAACTCTTTTTCATCTTTTAATAAATCATCTATTAATTGTTGATCTTCTTGATCATCTTTTCCTCTTTTTCTAGTTCCAGCAATTGGGAAAGTTGTTAACTTTGTTCCCTCTAGTTTAATTAAAGTTTCCGGAGAGGCTCCAGCTACTTCAATATTATCACTTGCAAAATAGAACATATAAGGTGATGGATTTGTTGTTCTTAAAACACGATAACTATCAAATAATGACCCCGTCGCTCTTGCATAAAGTCTATTTGATAAAACAACTTGGAAAATATCACCTTCTTTAATATAATCAATTCCTTTTTCTACCATTTGACAATATTCTTCTTTAGAAAGAACTGGTTTAAATTCTTCTAATATTTTTAATGGTTGAACAAGTGTTTTAACATGTTTTCTAATTATATAATCTAATTCATTTAATTCTTTGATTCCTTGTTTATAATTCTTTTGTAAATTATTTGTTTCTATATTAACAATTAAAATCATTTTTTGTTTAAAATGATCAAAACAAATAACTTTATCAAAAAGCATCAAATCCACATCATTAAAGCCATTATCTTTTTGACTTTTAATAATCGAAGGTTCACTATATTTAAAATAATCAAAGCTAAAATAACCAACCAAACCTCCTGTAAAAGTAGGAAAACCCTCTAGCTTTAAACTACGATGTTCATTTAAAACTTTTCTAATATATTCTTTGGGATGTGTCACTTTAAAAATCTTATCATCCACTTTCATCATATTGTTATAACAAGTAATTTCGCTTTTAGGATCAAAACCTATAAAAGTATATCTTCCCCATTTATTTTTATCTTCATGACTTTCTAACATATAAACATGTTTAGAATATTGTTTTAATTTTCTCATTAATTCTATAGGTGTAATCATATCACTATAGATTTCTTTTTTTATTGGAACTAAATCATAAGATTTTAGATCTAATTTTTCTAACATTTCTAAACTTGGATAATACATATAATTCCCCCTAATAATTAAAAAAACCGTCTTGAAAGTTAAACTTTCAAGGACGGTTATATCCGCGGTGCCACCTTGATTCATGATACACTCATGCACTTTACTAGATGCTATCACATCTATGACTACTTACGTAAGCCTGACGTCAAAGAATACTCAGCTAATGCCTTTCCTTTTGCCCTCAGTGGTCCATTTAATAGACTGCGTTCTGTTTGCTTCCACCATCCAAACTCTCTATAAGTGCACGTTCTATTTTTATCTCCACTTCATCGGTTTCACTTGTTGTATGTATTATAAATCGGTTTTAAAAATAAAGTCAACATTATTAAATAATGTTTTATTTTTTGTACATTTATATAAAAAGAAAAAGACCATTCGGTCTTAACTTCAAGTCCATGTACAAATTTAGAATGTTGTTGTCAAAAAAATATTTAAGGAAGAAAAACCTGTTCATGACTTGTTGCAAAACCTATTATATTTTTTTCTTTTTAAAAATCAATTTTATTATCGTAATTTAATTAATAAAAGCGATTACATCCTTGTAAATTTAAAAAAAGTAGCTTTTATCGCTACTTTTTAGGATATATAAATAATAAGTATGGTATTTATCTTTTAGCTTTTTTCAACATTTTTTGAATTACTGCTATTTGATTTTGATAATCATCAAATGAAGTAAGTTTATAAGACCAATTATGTGGACCAACTGTGCCTGGTAAATTAATACGTGCTTCTTTGCCATAACCAAGTAAATCTTGTAAAGGAATAATAGAAATCACTGCATCACATTCAAGTGTATATGCAAGCATATCTTCCACAAGATTTTCTCCTGTATATCCAAGACCTTTCATAATTTCTTTCATTCTTTCTTTATCATCTAATTCTTCATACCATTGTTTAAGAGTAGCATTATCATGTGTTCCTGTATAAACAACACAATGCTTAGGAATTTTATATTTAACTTTTCTTTCATCTTCTCCAAAAGAAAATTGCATAACTTTCATTCCCAATAGATCATAATGATCTCTTAGTTCATGTACTTGTGGACGTAATTCTCCCAAGTCTTCAACAATCATATTAAGTTCTGGTAATTGTTTATAAACTGAATCTAGAAAATGATAACTTGGTCCTTCTATCCACTTTCCTTCTCTAGCTGTAGCACTTCCATAAGGAACTGACCAATATGTATCAAAAGCTCTAAAGTGATCAACTCTTAAAATATCAAAAACTTCATTATTCCATTTTAATCTTTTAATCCAAAAATTATATCTTGTTTTCTTTAAATAATTCCAATCATATAATGGATGTCCCCATAATTGGCCATCTTTTGAAAAGTAATCTGGTGATGCTCCAGATACAAATTTAGGATAAAATTTATCATCTAATTGGAAACATTTACGATACTCATAAACATCTGCAGAATCATCACCTACATATAAAGGCAAATCTCCCATAATAGAAATTCCTTTTTGATGAGCATGTATTTTTAATAAATTAAATTGTTTTACAAAAATATATTGAAGAAATTGAATATAATCAATTTCTGCTTCTAATCCTTCATTACTTCCTTTAATATTTTGATCTTCATCATTCCAATCTACCCAAGGTAAACCTTCATTTGCTTTATTTAAAGCCATAAAACGTGCATATTTTTTAAGCCAAAATGTTCCTTTAACAAAAGTACGATATTCTTTCTTTAATTCTTTATCTTTTAAGAAAGCTTGATAAGCTTTTCTTAAATAACGATCTTTAAATAAACGTACGCGTTTATAATCAACTCTTTTTAAATCTTGTAAATAGTTAGGAACTTCATCTAACAAATGCCAATCTTTTAAAAGTTCTAAAGAAATATATATTTCATCACCAGCAAAAGATGAATAAGGAGTATAGGGTGAATTACCAGAGCTTGATGGATTTAACGGCAAAATTTGCCAAATAGAAAAACCTGCTTGAGCAGATAAATCAACAAATTCATAAGCTTCTTTTCCTAAATCTCCAATTCCATGTTTTCCTGGTAAACTAAATAACGGTAATAAAATACCTGCTTGTCTTTGATCAAGTGTTTTTAATTTCATGATTTTCACCTCTTCTTTAAATATATCATAAAAAAAGTGTTTTCGCTTATGAAAACGCTATCTTTTTTACTTTTTATACCCTACATGCCTAAACAAGGGATAAATATTCATATTTTTTTGCATATGAAAAGGATACATACAAATTGTATCCTTTCAATAGTTAGAGGACAAATTCACATTCCACCTGGATTACGGTAAGTCATATGTGCTTGTGCTCTTGAAATTTCATAGTCTACACTATGAACATCTCGGGATAAATCATGAAGTTCTTTAGTTTCTAAGTAATTGTTTTTCCCTTTATTTTTTTTATTTTGAATAAATAGATAAAGGTTAATAGCAATTATAACAATGATCATTAATACAATTAAATAAATAAGCTTCATATGTATCACCTCTTTAATTTATTTTATTATATATATGTGGAAATAATGTGTATTTATCAATCCTTTTTATCTATATTTTTGTACTTTATCTGATTTAATAGATGTTTGAACACTATATAATTTCAAAAAAAAGCCAAATTTGATATAAAATGGCTTATGTTTTGTACTATTTTATTGATCATCCTACAATAAATAAATATAAAAATAGTGATATGTTTATCCTCATTTAAACTGGGAAGATAACTTTTTAAAAGAAAAAGGTCTATTTTCTTGTTTCAAGAAAATAGAATCCTTTTATCTTAATTTTCTTTTGCTTTTTTTCTTAAAGATACATAAACGATTGCTGCCATTAAAGCAAGTACTGCAAATGTCCATGCAGATGTTTGATCTCCAGTTTTTACCTTATTATTTGTAATAACTTGTGGTTTTTTTACAGGTTCAGTATCTGTAGATACTGTAGGTGCTTTTTCTAATGCATCAATAGCATTTTGTAATTCATTTACAAGAGCATCTACTTCTTCTTGTGTCATTTCAGCTGTATTTTCTAATTTTTTAGATACTTCAGTAACAACATCTATTAATTTAGAATATGATTCTTCCGTATACTTTTTACTATCTAATCGTTTAATTTGATCTAATAAAGCATGAATACCATCTAAATCACCACGTTTAACAAGTTTTTGAGCAGCTTCTTTTAATGTTACAGTTAATGCTTGAATATCATCACTTGTGTTTTCATTTTCTAAAGCAGCTTTTACATCATTATAAACTTTTTCAAATTCTTTCCATGATGAAACAGTATAATCTTTTTCTTGATATTGTTTCATTAAAGCTTTTAATGCATTTACTTCATCATCTGTTGCTTTTAAAACTAATTGTGCTCTTGCATCTTGTAATTGTTTTAAAGCTTCATCTAATTGTTCTTTTGTTGCATTTTCTTGTTCAATTAATGTTTGTGCGTTCTTTAATGCTTCTTTAAATGGATCAGCTGTAGTTGTTAAATATTTATTAGTATCTAACTTATCTAATTCGTTTGATTCAATATAATCTTTTAAAGCTTTCTTACTTACTGATGCTTTTGTTACTAATTGAGCTTTTGCTTTTTGTAAAGCTTCTACCATATCAATAACTTCTTTTTCTGTAATTGTTGCTTCATCTTTTTTAATTAAATCTTGAGCAAGTTTCACTTGATTTTGTAAAACTGTCCATGTTTCACTTGTATAATCATTTTCTTTTAATTGACTGATTGCATCAAGTTCATCTTTAACGTTTTGAATATCTCCACGTTTAACAAGATTTGCATAAGCAACCCCTAATTCAGATTTTGCATTTGTAACAGCATCTAATTCACCATATTGTTTATCTAAAACCTTTTGAGCTTTTTTTAATGCTGTTTCAAATTCTTTATAAGAATCTGCTGTATATTTATTTTCTTTAACATCTAAAGAATCAATATAACTTTGTAAATCATTTGCTGCTGTTGAAGCATATTCATCTTCATTTAACATAATAACTTCTGAAATTGTTGGAATTTGATTTTCATCCCATGAAATTTTTAATTCATAAACATTTCCTTCTGGCATATAGAATTCATTTAATGATTTTCTAAGAGTTCCAACTTGAACCCATTTCTTTCCATTAACATCATCTACAAGAACTGAAACTCGTGCATTTGAAATTTCACCTTTTTGAATAATATGCATTTTCTTAACATCTAAATCACTTGATAATGTATAAGTAATGCTTCCAGCTTTTGTAGAACCTGGTTTATATGCTGTAGATAAATCTCCATCAAACATATATTGAGGAATAAATCCATTTGCTTCTACAGTTGAAGAAGTATATGTTGGATCATTTGAAACTGGTACATATTCTCCATCATTTAATACAATTTCATTAAAGACAACTGCTCTATTATTATTTGTTGCAGTCATTAAGATTTTTAAATAACGTGCTTTAACATTATTAGCAGTTCCTTCTACATATACTTTATTTGGATATGTGCTAGATGCTGTATATCCGGCATCTGAATCAATACATTTAACCCCTGCATCATCAGTATTTTCAACACCATCTCCAATAGTAACAACTTTTGTCCAATTTTCTAAATCATCAGATACTAAAATATCAGCATCTCTAATATAGTTAACGGCACTATCTTGACAATACATTTGAATTTTAGAAATTGTTCTTTCTTGTCCTAAATCATAAATAATATATTGTCCTTTTTGAGGTAAGTCACCAAATTCTGTTGTTGTATCGATATTACCATCAAATGCTGCACCATTATTTCTAGTATCTTCACCAACACCCCATGAAGGGTTAATAGTCATTGTTGTTTCATATAAATATGGAGCTGTAATTTCATTTGAATGTACTTCAAAATGATTAATTGTTAATTTGATAGCTTTATCTGTTTTATTGATTAATCTTACATATCTTCCATCTGGTAATTCTTTTTCTTGACCAGTTACAGTTGTCCATTCAACTGCATTTTTTGAAACTTGTAAAGTTAATCCTTGACCATTTTCATAATCAATATTTAATGCCCTTAAATCTTTAATTCTTGATAAATCAACACCTACGTATTGACCTTTTTCTAAAGTGATTTCTTGATTATAAATTAATTCTGTAAGTGCTTCTTCACTTTGTGAAGCTAATCTATAATCTGTATTTGTATAAACATTAGTATTATTGAAATCTTCATCTGGATTATAAGCTTTTACAGAAAATTCAGAGAAAATAACCCATACAGCTTTATCTTCTTCATTAACCAAACGTACATAACGAGCTTTTAAACCATAGAAGTTTTCTTCAACTGTATCTTTACCACTAGCTAAACCTTGATAAGTTTTATAAGTTGTCCAGTTTTGATTATCATTAGAATATTGTAAGCTATATTTTTCCCATTTATCACCAGCACTACGATCTCCACCGATAACTGCATAAATTTTACCAATAGCTGTTTCTTTACCTAAATCCCAACCAATATAATCATCTTTTCTTGTTGTATTATCTGGTTGTGTATTAAAATCTAATGCTGTTGAACTATCACCATCTGTTAAATTAGCAACTGTTCCTTGATAAATTTTCCATGTATCTGTATACATAAATGTTGCATTGATTTGTCCTGGATCAGTCATTTTAAATGTATTGACTTTCCACCAATATCCAGCTGTATCACTTTGTAAATTTAATTCTAAGTTTCTAATACGAATTGCCTTAGCTTTAATATTTTGACTTGATACATCTAATTCAACTGAAGCATCACCATTATATTCTTTTAATGCTGTCCAGTTTTGTCCATCAGTTGTATATTCAATAACATATTTTGTTGATTTGTCTGTTCCTGCATCTTGTGCAAAACAAATTGTACCTAATGTTTTTGCTTTTTTGAAAGTTAATGTAATACTTGCATCAACTGGTAAATAATCTTTAATGTCTCCACCTTTATAAGGGCTTTCTGCAAAATGCGCATAAGTAGCATCACTATCATCTAATAAATTATTTAAAGAACCACCTTTAAGTGTTAACTTATCAATTGATAATGTACCTGGGTCTTCTTCAGTTACTGTTTCATCCACATTAACTGCAATATCTCTAACACCTAACCAAGTATTAGACTTATCTTCTGTAGCAATCATACGAATACCCTTAACAGCTTTTAAATTTAAATCCGTTAATGCTACATCATTTGGTAAGGTATATTCTTGATCATCTAAATCAACCCATTTTTTACCATCTGTTGTATATTGTACTTTAGCTTTAGAGAAAGTATCTTTTGGATTTGAGTTAGTTCCTAATCTAAAAGTTACTTTGTCAATATCGATTGCTTTTGAATAACTAACTCCTACATAAGTTCCTTTACTGATTGTATTTGGAGTTTTATAAACAATTTCAGTATTAGCTTTATTATCAAATACATAATCAGTATTACCTGTTGGTGTATCATTACGATTTGTAATAAATTTAGTAACTTGTTTATTTGGATTTACAATTGTAGAAGCAATAGTAGACAAATAAGAATCCATTGCTTTGATAAATGGCACAATATGTTGTACCCCTACTTCAGCATATTCTAAATGATCAACATAATTGAACCCATATGTTTTTGATTTTTCAAAAGCAGCTTGTCCTGCAGCATATAGATCCCAAATCTTATCATTTGCTTCTTCATCTTGTACTGCTTTAACAGCTTTAATATAATTAATTGCTGCATCTGTTGTATCATCCCAGCAGTTTAACCAATAAACAATTTGATCTTTTACTCTTGTATCACCTGCTTGTGCTCTATATGTTGCACTCGCATTTTTCAAGATTGTAAATTCGTTGATTAAATCTTCAAATTGTTCATCACTAATTGTTGTCCCATTAGCAATAGCTTCTTTGAAGCTTGTTAAACGATCTTTTAAATCTACTGATTCTTGTAATGCAGTAACACGGCTATCCATATTTTGATTGATCATATGTTTTGAAAGTTCTCTTAAAGCAGCTGATGCTTGAGTTTCAATAGCACTGTTATGATCAACATATTTAAATGAAGCATTCCAACATTTTTGTGCTTCTTCTTCGCTTTGCCAGATATTCCATGAATAACATGCATTCCCAAAAATTGCAACTTTACTTGGCTCAGATTGTTGCATTGGATTTAAAACAATTCCTTGAATTTTATTTGGATCTACGCCAGGGTGTAAAAATGTTGTATATCCACCCATAATTAAGTGTTTTTTAGAGTTATCTGTACATGGCCAGTTGATCCACATATAAGGTCCACGCCCAGCGTTATTTGTAAAAGTTGCTGTGAAGTTATTTGTAACTTCTCCCCATACTCTACCACCAGTCATAACGATTTGAATATTTGCTGGGAAATTTCGATAATAGCTTTCTCCATAATACATATATTCTTGTGTAACGAATGGTAATGATAATTTTAAATCAGGGTATGTTTTTTGCATTTCTTTTATCCATGCTGTCATATCAGTTAATGTTTTTGTATAGTTAGCACCACCAACATTTCCAGCATCATCTGCTAAAATAGCAATTTGACGTACACCTGCTTTAATAACTTGTTCAAATTTAGCTTGTAATACTTTTAAGTCAGCTTGATAGTTTTCTTCACTATTATATCTAATTGCATTATACATATATGGATGTAACGCAAATACAAAACGACATTTTGATTTATTTCCTGCTTCAGCAAGCGGTTTGATCTTCGTTTCAATTTCTTCATCTGTATAAAGTTCACGCCATTTAGAGTTATGTTTAGGATCATCTTTAGGAGCATAGAAATAAGAATTTAACTTGTAGTATCCTCCCCATTCCATTAATTTCATTCGATCCGTAGTTGACCATGGATTTCCATAATAACCTTCGATAAATCCACGACTAGCTACATTAGCATAATCTTCCATTGTAAAATTACGGATAGTATTTCCGTCTAATTGTTTAAAGATATGATACAAACTTGTAAGACCATAAAAAGCAGCATCTGTATCTTTACCTAAAACTGTAATTGTTCCATTATCAACTTTTAATAAGTATGAATCTAATTGATCATATAAATTACTTGTTTTTACTGTATAATGTTCACCAGCGTATTGATCAACATATTGGTTAGAATCTTTAATACCTACTAAAATGTTTGTTTGGTCTTCTTTTACTTCTGTTGAAGTAGTAGCATTGATCTTTTTAATAGCTAATACTTCATTTAATCTATCCTTTGTATATTCATCAATACCATCTTCATAGACAACATTGACAGTAGATGTCATATCAAATGAGCCATCTTGATATTCCATCATATGAGGATTTGGATAGATTTCATAGTCTTTTTCTAAAGCACTTACGATTGGATAAGAGTGAATACACCCAATTGACATCAAAAATGCAAGTACTAAAGAAATAATTTTCTTTGCCTTTTCTTTCATATTCTTCTTCCTTTCTTATTTACATTACTGCTCCTTTAAATGAATAATGTAATTTTAATTTGCAAATACAAACCAAAAAATAAAGACCAAATAAGATACACTTAAAAAGCGTAAGTTATTTGGTCTTGCCTACTTAAAGTAACAATCCGTATTTACATCTAGTATTCTATCATATCAAGCTTGTCTATGCAAGGGGTTATAAGAAATTTGTCTAGACAAAATAATACCACTACAAATTGTAGTGGTATTATTTATTATAATTCTTCTTTTTTAACCTTTTTGATACCTAACCATGACATGATAGCCATTAATACAAACATAACAATATTTGTTTCATCACCTGTTTTAGCAGTTGAAGATTGGTTTGGTTTTTTATCATTTTTATCAGTAGAAGTAATGACTTGATCACCTTTTGAAGTATTATCATCTTTAGTAGATGAATCTACTTTTTTAAGGTTATTCATAGCTTTTTCAAGATTAGAAATAGCTTCATTAATTTCTTCTTTTGTAGCATCTTCTTTAGCAGATACTTCTTTTGCTTTTGCTAATGCTTCTACCATTTGTTTCCAAGATTCTTTTGTATAATCTTTTTCTTGAAGTTGATCAGCTTTACTAATCAAATCAGTTAATCCAGATTTATCATTAACTGTAACAAGTCCATCATATGCATCTAATAATTTTTGATACATATCATTGATTTCTTCTTTTGTAGCATCATGATTACTTACAACATCTTGTGCTTCTTTAAGTACATCTTGTAATTGTTTCCATGAATCTTTTGTATAATCATTTTGATCAAGATCTAATAAATCATTCATTAATAATTTTAATTGTTCATTATCAACAGATAATACAAGTTTAACCATCGCATCTGTTAATTGACGTTTTACAATTTCAATTTCATTAGCATCAGGAGCTTCTGCATTAACTAAATCTTCTGCAGTTTTGATCATATCTTGTAAATGATTCCATGATGAAGATAAATATCCAATATCATCAATTGCTTTTGCTTTAGTAATAATTTCTTTTAAACCATCAACATCTGCTGGTACATCTGCACGATGTAATTTGATTTCAGCAGCACTTCCGTTATTATTAACAGCTTCTACATAGTACAAGCGAAGATGTTTTGTTTTTACTGTATCAAATTCAATTACTTTTGTAGATGAATCACTTGATAAGTTACCTTCTTTAACTGTTTGCCAGTTAACACCATCATCACTTATTTCAATACGATATTTTGTAACATTTCCATTTTTACCAGTTTGACGTGGTACATATGTTAATCCATTAACACTCATTTCTTCTTTATTTTCAAAAGCAATCCAATGAGGTGTTGATAAATTCCAATCACTATGCCACATTGTAGATGGATTATCATCTAAAACATTTTTAGGATCTGATCCATCATGTTGATATGATGAAGCAGTAGCAGTAAGCTTACTGTTATCAATATAATTAACATTAACTTGTGATTTTAATTTTAATTTTGCAAGAGCTTTTGTAAGTTCTACTTCATATTGATCTACTGTTTCTTGCATTGATTTTGGTAAATCTCTTTGAATCATATCAATAACAAATTGTAAGTTTTTAACAGAATCTTCTGTATAGATAGATAGATCTTCTGGAATAGAATTTAAATAATAATCTACTCTTGTATAATTTGCTTTTTTGTAATCAATGCCATTTACTAATTCTTTGATTTCATTTGTAAGAGTTGTAATTGTTTGTTCATTTGGATCATATTCTTTTAAAATTGCTTTTGCTTCTTTTAATTTTTCTTGTAATTGTTTATTTTGTGATTCATCTGCAATATGACTTGCACTTGTTACTAAATAATCTAATTCCATTGTTGAAGCAAATGATTTTTCTGAACCTAAACGAATATCATCAACATATCCTTTAAAGGCATGTTCTTTACTTCCAATTCTTTCAAAAGGAATCATCATTGTTGCTTTTAATGGTCTACCACTTACTTGTTCATCATCACCAAGTGTATCTACAAGTTGACCATTGATATATAAATCAATAACTTCTTTTCTATTTTTAAATTCTAATTCAACCCATTGATTTACTGGTAATTCATAATTAAATGAATAATCATGATTTTCTCTACTTAATCCAACTTTTCCTGTTTCTTTTTGAACAGCTTTAATTGAACCATAATTACTTTCAAATAAAATTTGTTCTTCTTCACTTGAAGATTCACGTTTAACTTTTACACGTAAATCATTATTTAAACCAGCTGTTTCAAATGAAGTTGTTGCATAACTTGTATCTCCTAATAAGTGTAATGCATCATGACTATCTAATGAAGCAAGTTCAACATTTTCATGATCTTTTAATTGATCAAGATTATCTAAATCATAATGAGCAATGACACCATTTTCATCTTTAGCTGTTTCATAACCAAAGTTTGTACCTGGAGCATCCCCTATTGTTGTTCTTAAACTATTAGCTTGATCTAATGTTTTATCTCCTTTACCCCATAATTTAGCACCAAATAATGGAATTGCATTTTGAAGACGATCATAAACATCATATTCACTAATACCATTTTCTAAATAGTCTGTCATATCATTCCATACAGCAATAGCGCCACCTAACATTTGTTCATCACCAGCAGGAATTGTGACACCACTAATAGAGTTGATAGCTTGATTATATAAAATATTGTTATTTAAATAATCATAGTAATATCCAGCATTAGGAACAATATAATAATGACTATCATTACAGTTAATTAAATCATAACCTTGTTCATACATTTGATCCATATTAGCATAACCAAAGTTCCATAAGTTCATTTGAACATCTTTACTTCTTACAGGTGTCTTTCCTGAACATTGAGTTAAACTTCCCCAAATACGTGCAGTTCTTCCTGAATCTTGTACATATTTCAACATATCATCTGAGAATCGACGATAAGCTTCTTTATCTGCATTATATTCATCCGCACCAACATGGACTGTTGTTTGTTCATCGAAAACAGGATCACTTGTTTTCATGTATTCATCAAAGATACTTTGTACAAATTCTAATGATTCATCATATTTGTCTCTTAAGGCTAAATGGTCATTTTCACGCCCATTTGTTCCATGTCTTAAATCAGGTCTTACTTTAGTAAGCGCTAATGAGTGAGCTGGTGTATCGATTTCAGGAACAATACCTACACCATAATCTCTTGAATCTTTAATAAAGTTTTTAAATTCTTCTTTTGTATAGAATAAATCTGTACTTGTTAAATCTTGTTGATTTAAACCATTGTTTCCACCTTTTTTAACATCTGATTCTAATCTAAATGCTGAATAACCTGTCATTGGATCAGCTAAACTTTCAATTGAAATCAAGTTATCATTTAAGTGAACTTGGAAATCGTTCATTTTATACCATGACATTTGTTTAACGATTTGTTTTAAATAATCCATTGTAAATGTTTTACGTCCAACATCTAAAATAAAACTTCTTACTTTATAAAGTGGATAATCTCTTGTTGTCCCACAAGGAACATTTCCTGATTGTTTAATACTTTGTAAAATCGTTCTGGTTGCCCAATAAGCCCCTGTTGTTGTTTCAGCTTTAATATTGATTGAATCATCAATATCCATTAAATATCCTTCATCTTGTAAACCTAACGATTTATCTTTTGTAAGAGCTAAAGTGATATCCCCTGCTTTACTTTCACCTTTTACAACAGCAATACTTTTTCCAGTAATATCTTCATAGTCATTAGCAAGTGCTTCTGCTGTTTTTTGAAGTGAACTATCTTTATAAACAATTCTTGCATTTTTAGAAACTGTATAATTTCCATGCCCACCATTCCATTCAGCTAATTCTGGTAAAACATTTGGTGCTTTATTAGCATTTTCATCATTTTTTTCACTTCCTGGAACTGTAACAGCAATTTCTTTGAATTTATAATCATTTGTATCATTATCTGTAATTTTGAATGATACTTTAACATCTTTATCACTAATTGGTTGATAAATTGTTAAATCTTCATCAATGACTTGTTCAAAATCAGTTCCATTATATTCAACTGTATATCCTTCAACTTCTGGTAAAGTAACTTTTAATTTTTTATCTCCAGCTTGAGGAGTTTCTACTTGAATTTCATTTAAAACATCACTCATTGACATTTTTTCATCAGGATTTCCACCATAAACTTCTAATTCATAAATAGAAATCGTATTCCAAGCAATACCACCATCAGGATCTTCTGAAGTATGTGAATCAACATATAAACGTACATATCTTGCTTTATAAATTTGATCTAAAACAATTTTTTCTGTTAAAGATTTTGGTCGATCTGTAAATTCTTTAACTGTTTGCCAATCACTTTCTTGTGGCGATGATTCAGTATCAGCAATTTGAATCTTATAAGCTGTTGCTTTACGTGTTTCCCAGAATACCTTAACAGTATTGACATTCATTCTTTCACCTAAATCAACATAGATCCAATCTGGACCATTTCCAATATTACTACCCCAACGAGAACTACGTGATGATGTATCACCATCTACTGCATTGGCAGCTTTAACACTTGATGCTTCTTGAGAGCTTGCTACTGCTGTTTTCTTTAATGCAACGTTTTCATTTGGATCTTGTACTTTTTCATCTGTATTAAAGATTTTAAATTCATAACAAGAAACATTAGGATAACCTTTCATTTCTACAACTTCTAATTTAACATATCGACCACTAACTTTACTTCCTAACAATTCTTCACTAACAACATTTTTATTGTCTGTTCTTGAAAGAACTGGTTCACCCCAAGAATTAGGATCATTAGAAACGTAAATATTATAGGCTGAAGCATATGTATTTTCATTTTCCCAGAACATTTGGAATTTATTCATTTCATATTCTTGACCTAAATCTACGTAAGCCCATTGAGTTGGCTCACTTTCTGTTGACCAACGTGTTTTTTCATCACCGTCAGTTAAATTTTTTCTTGGCATTGTTCCATATTCAGCTGAAACATAAGCCGTTTTGTTTAATGCTAAGTTTTGTTGAGCATCTTCTGCAAAAACTGGTACCATCGATAACACTGAACCCATTGACATCGATAGTGTTAATACAGCTGCAACACTTTTCTTTTTTAATTTCATCTTCTTATTCCCTTCCGTCTTTAAAAAGAAAAGACCAAACATAAAAACAACATTCAATAAATGTCGTCAATATATTTGGTCTTGCCTACTTAAAGTAACAATCCTTGTCTATACAATAACAAATATTTTAGTTATTTGTCAAGCGCTTACATTAAATTGTGCTTACATTAAATATGACAATTCTTTTTAATATGTATACATAAGTATGTTTGCTCATCTGGTGTCAATGTATAATGATACTTTTCATATATTAATTTTTTTATACGATTAATGCACAAAGATAAACGAATATTCTCTTTTAACATATCTCTAATATTTTCCGTTGTGTCAATGGTATTTTCTACATCATTACGAAAAACTCTTTCAGCTAAAAACTTAAGATGTGTAGATAGTCTTGCATAGTCTATTGAATCTAATTCTAATTTAATATGCATCGTTTTTTCAATGATATCAAAAACATCTTTTACAAAATTAACAATTTTAGAAGTATTTTGTGAATTGTTTTTAGTAGAAAAATTAACTAGATGTAAAGCTATATATCCCGCTTCAGCTTCCTCTAATTGTATTCCCATTTTTTCTTTAATAACTTCAATGATCCATAAACCTAGCTGATATTCTTTTTTATATAAAGCTTTCGTTTCAGATAAAACAACATTAGGTAAATCAATATTTTCTTTTTTTAGTTTAATAGCAAAAGCAATATGATCACTAATTGCTAAAAAGATTTCCCCATAAAATTGGGTTTCTAATTCTTCGGTTGCCTTACTTACTAATAAACTAGTAATTTCATAATAAATTGGTTCTATATCATTGATTCCTCTACGTATACGCTTTTCACCTTTTTCTTTAAAGATATATGTTTTTTCAATGCGTGATTCATCAACTAAATCACCAATCTTTTTTTGAAAGCCAATTCCTGATCCTGTTAAAATAATATCCCCTAACTCATCAGATAAAGCAGCAATACTATTATTATTAAATATTTTTATAATCTTCAATTTCATTTCTCCTACATTAGTATTTCATTTAATATTTCAGCAATAAATTGAACTTCAGTTCCTACAATGATTTGTATTTCATGCTCGCCTGCTTCAACAATATGAGAGAAATTCATCTTTGATAGAGCCTGTTTATCTATTATTGAGATATCTTTAACTTCTACATGTAAACGTGTGATACAATGATCAACACTTATAATATTCTTTTTACCACCTAACGCTTCAAATAATTCAATAGCAATCTCATCAAAATCATTTTGAACAACTTCTTCTTTTTCTTTACAAGAATTATCTTCCCTTCCAGGAGTCAAAATATTGTATCGTAAAATCAATATTCTAAAAACACTATAATAAATAACTCCACAAACTATTCCCAAAGGAATTAATAATAAAATATTATTAGCAAATGGAGACTTAAAGCTCAATATATAATCAATTAACCCAGCAGAAAAGCCAAAACCTGCTATCCATTTAAAACTTGCTGCTATAAAAAGCATTAATCCCGTAAGTAAAGCATGTACTAAATAAAGCATAGGTGCAACAAACATAAAAGCAAACTCAAGGGGTTCTGTTACACCCGTAAAAAATGAAGCTAACGCCGCTGAAAATAAAATAGCACCTACTTTTTTCTTATTTTCATCTTTAGCACAACGATACATCGCAAGTGCAGCTCCAGGAAGTCCAAACATCATTACTGGGAAAAATCCCGCTTGATACATTCCTGTTACACCTTTAACACCACCTGAAATCGTACCCCAAAACTTACCAATATCATTAATTCCTGCAACATCAAACCAAAATACAGAATTGAGGGCATGATGTAATCCAGTAGGAATCAATAAACGATTTAAAACACCATAAATAGCTGCGCTCCATGGACCTAATTTTGATATTTCTCTTCCAAAATAAATAAAGAAATGATAACATGTTGGCCAAATATATAGAAAAATTAAAGAAACAACCAATGTTGTTCCTATTGAAACAATGGAAGCAAATCTTTTCCCATCAAAAAAAGCTAGAAACTGTGGTAATCTCTTTTGATCAAACTTTTGAAAAGAAACAGCAACAATAAGTCCTATTAATATTCCAATAAAAGCACTTTGTGAATTATAAAAAGCTAAATCCACAGCATATTCTGGAATTTGTAACATTAAAGCAACACATTTTGTAGATAAAAGTGTGGTCATGATCATATAACAAGCAAGCGCACTCAAAGCAATTGTTGTATCCCTTTTTTTTGACATTTCCATAGCGACAGCTATTGCAAATAAAATCGGTAAATTATCAATGATAGCTCCACCAGAAGCAATTAATAGTGCAGCAACCGCATTATGAGTACCCCACCCTGTTGGATCTATCCAATACCCGATACCTTTAAGAAGTGCTGCTATCGGCATAATCGAAACAGGTAGCATGAGTGATTTCCCTAATCTTTGTATATATTTCATAGCTACCTCCTTTCTTGTGAGCGCTCACATATCTCATCAAGAATACAAGCAGACACATATTTATAATAATTAATTATACTCTTGTCTAGTCAAAATAGCTAATAAAAAATACTGCAAATGCAGTATTTTTTACATCTTAATGTACTTTTCTAATAAGTTTTTAGCACCTCGATCACATTGGGCAATTGCAAGATTAAAAAGATCATCTTTTTTGTCTGCACTTGCATATGCTATTTTCATATTTTTTGATAACTTCACACCATTGTACATTTCTTTTCCTTGATTGTATTTTGTATAATTTCCTAAATCAGAATCTACAACAAGAAGAATTTTATAACCTGCTATATCTGACTGATTAATTTCATTGATTAATTTAGCCCACGTTATACATTCAGGATTAATCTCTAAATCGTTTAATTCAAAATAATAGTGAGAAAGTTTTTGTAGACCAAATCTATTTTTTTGATCATCATAAAATAAACAACCAATTGCACCCACACATTTCTTTATACCATTTATACATTTATAATTAGTATCTACAACAAATGTATAATCGTAATTTAAAACCATATCTTCAGCATTAAATAATATTTGATTATTATTATTTGTAAATCTTTCTACTATTTTTGCTTTTCCACTATCTCTTTCATAAAATTTTAAAACATCATAACTGTTTTTTTCATCATTATTAATATTCGTTTCAATTTTATAATTTCCTACTTCTGGTATATGTAATGAAGTTGATTTATTTAAATTAAAGGATACTATCATTTTTCTTTCTTTTTTTTCGTTATTTTTCATAATATACCTCTTTCAATACCATTTTTCCACTTTTATTCCATAAACAATTCCAATTGTATCAGCTAAAATCCATCCAACAACAATTGCCCACCAAATCATTTCTACACCAAATAATGGTGCCAATAAATAAGCAAGAATAACTCTTGTTCCAAGTGAAACAATCGTTAAAATCAAGGACATCTTCATTTTTCCAACACCACGATAATAGCCATACAATAAAAATAAACATCCAATACCAATATAAAAAGAACCTTCAACTCTTAAGTAAGTCATTCCAATTTTAATAATATTCATTTTAGAAACAAATAACATCATCAATTCTTTTGAAAAAATACAAACACCTAGTGAAATAAAAATACAAAACACTAAAGCCATTAACGAAGCTATTTTAAGACCATCTTGAATTCTTTTTTCTTCATTTGCACCTTTATTTTGAGCTACAAAAGTTGAAAAAGCATTACCAAAATCTTGTACTGGCATATAAGCAAAACTATCAATTTTAACAGCTGCACTAAAAGCAGACATAACAGCAATACCAAAACTATTAACAAGACCTTGAATCATTAAAATACCAAAATTCATAATTCCTTGTTGTAAGCAAGTCATTAAAGAATAATCCTTTAGTTTTTTAAATATATGTTGATCAAAAATATAATGTTTTCTTTGTGGTAATATTTCTTTTTTTAATAGTAATACATATAATGCAAGTCCAAATGCACTGATTGCCTGGGAAATAATTGTCGCATAAGCTGCTCCTGCAACACCTAAATGAACATATAAAACAAAAATAATGTCTAAAACAACATTAACAATCGTTGCAATTTCTAAAAAGATAAGTGGTATCTTTGAATTACCTAAGGCACGTAACATAGCTGCAAAATAATTATAAATAAAAGTAAAAATAATACCGATAAAAATAATTTGAAGATATTTAGCTGTTTGATTATAAATCACTTGTGGAATTTGTAACCAAACTAAAATATGATTTAATAATAGAAAACAAATCATTTCTAAAACAACTGAAAGTATTCCAATAGAAACAAAAGAAACAAAAAAAGATATTTTCATCTTTTCATATTTTTTTGCTCCAAAATACATTGAAAATAAAATACCACTTCCCATACATAAACCAATAATAATAGAAGTAAGAAATGTCATTAATGTATAACTTGAACCAACAGCTGCTAAAGCATTGCTTCCAATATATTGACCTACAATATAAGTATCAACTATATTATAAAATTGTTGTAATAAATTTCCTAAAATCATAGGAATAGAAAATAATAAAATAGATTTTCCTATCTTTCCTTGCGTTAAATTTCTTTCCATAAAATCACCTTCCATTTCTCAATTAATTTTTCAAGTGAATACATGGCATTAGCTGGTGAAGTAGAAGGTAATTGAAGAACAGGTAGATCATAATCAAAATATTGATGATAATAACGATCAGCTGCTTTACCATTAGTGATGATTTTTTCAATAGGACAATTTTTAACAATTAAATCCAAATCATTGACTTTAACATTGGTAATACTTGAATCACTTGATCCTTTAATGTCACAACTTTCAATAACATCCCACAAAGCTAGATGATTTCTAAGTAAAAAGGCTTTCTTTTCTTCTACTGTTTGAGGAACTTCTTCTTGAAATAAAGCAGCTAAAACTTTCCAAAAACGATTTTGTGGATGATGATAAAAAAATTTAGCTTCTCTTGATTTAACAGATGGAAAAGATCCTAGAATAAGAATCCTAGAATCTTGATTATAAACGGGTTCTATATTATGCTTTGTCATCTTTTTTAACAATAATATCTATTAATTGATCAAGAGAATCATAACATCCTACTGTTAAATCAAGAATATCTTTTGAATGATGTATAAGATCTGGAATACAGATAACAGGAATATTTCCTGCATGAGCTGCTAAAATACCATTTTTACTATCTTCTAAAACAAGTGCATCTTCTTTATTTACACCTAATAATTCTACTGCTTTTAAAAAGATATCTGGTGCTGGTTTACCATGTTGAATTTGGTCACCACCGATAATGGCATCAAAATAATGATCAACCTTAATACTTTTTAAATTAGATAAAACACGTTCATAACGTGTTGAAGAAGCAACAGCCATTTTAATATTTTTCTTTTTTAAATCTTCCAGTAAATCATATAAACCTTTTTTTACTTCTAAAGGATGACTATTAAAATATTCTTTTCTTAATTGATCTCGATAATCTTTAATCTTTTGATAAGGATAATCTTCACCAAAAACACTATGATAATAAGCTTTTGATGTTTTTTCGTTTGTCCCAATTAAATGATAAAACATATCTTCAGTAATTTTATATCCAAACTTTTCATGAGATGTCTTTACTAACATCTTTCCTACAGGTTCTGTATCAATCATTAAACCATCCATATCAAAGATAACTGCATTTAATTCTAACATACTATACTCTCACTTTCTTTGGCATTCTAAAGAAAAGTGTCACTACAAAAGCAATGGTAATTCCTGCAAATAAAAATAAATAGAAACCACTCATCCCAATGCCATCAATAATTCTACCTCCAATTAATTGGAAAAGCATTGCACCTACACCTTTTCCAAGCATAGCTTGAATTCCATAGGCTGTAGAGACATATTCTTCTTTTACTAAAACCATTACTAATCTTACAGTAATCATCGTAAAGAGTACAGTAGAAAAGCCTTTAAATACGAAAACATAAATAATCATGCTAACTGATGGCAAAGTTGCATACCATGAAAAGTTGATCATAGACATAATAATAGCAAACATCATGATATAACGATAAGGTATTTTTTTAATGATATAATCTGTTGCTAGAATCATAGGAATTTCAAAGAGGGTAGCAAATAATTGATATGTTCCTACTTGTGAAGCTGTTCCACCTTGAGATTTAATAAATAATGATAAATAGTTAAAGTTTGTAGAACATGCTCCCCAAAAGAAAAATGAAATCACTAGAAAGAGCATAAAAGGTATATTATGAACAAGCTCTTTCATAACAACAACTGTTGATAGTTTATTTTCTTCTTTTTCAGGGACTTTAGAAAGCTTAGGATCAGAAACCATATAAATACAAATAATGGTAATTAATGTTCCTAAAATACCTGCCATGAAGTTAGCAAATGGTGAAATATATTGATATAAAAGACCACTAACTTGTGCCATAATGGCATAACCTACAGAACCCCATAAACGAATCTTACCAAATTGATAAGGTGAAGAAACACCAATACGATCTGTTAAAGGAGTAACAGCATTCATAAAAGAAACTGCTAAGCCTGATGATAAAAGTAATACCCAAAAGTTACGACTAATTGCAAAAATAAACATACAAATAATATTCGCAAATGATAATAAAATAAATACTTTTCTTGGTGATTGCCACTTATCTGCCAAGTATCCAAAAAATGGTTGTGTTGCAATAGATAAAAGTGGTGCAAATGATACAATGTAAGCAATTTGTGAGGCTGACATTCCTATATCTTGACAATACATTGATAAAACAACTGTAAAGGCACCATATCCTAAATAAAAAAAGCATGAAATACCTGCATGAAATAAATAATGATCTCTTAACTTACTCATATAACCCCTCCCTATGTAAAGGACATTATATAGAATATCTTTAAAAGAAAAGAAGTCTTTTCATTTTTTGAAAGACTTCTTTATTTATTTAAAGATTTAACATAGTTACAAATAATATCTTTGATTGTTTCATTTCCTAATTTACAATCTAAACATAAATCATAGTTTGATTTATCTCCCCAAGTTTTATTAGAAATAACTTCATAATAACTTTTTCTAGAATGATCTGATTTATGAATATATTGAAGAGCATCTTCTTGATTATCATGATAAATTTCCATTACTTTATTTAGACGATATTCTAAAGGAGCATATAAGAAGATTCTTACTAATTTTTCATCTTCTTTTAAAATATAATCTGCAGCTCTTCCAACAATAACACAATTTCCTTTCTTAGCAATCTCTTTAATAACATTTGATAAAAGAATAATTGAATTCTTATTAATATCTAAAGATAAAAATTGACTATAAATATAATCTTCACTTTCTTTATTACTTACAAAAACGTGTTCAAGAGCAAATTCTTTAATTCTTTCTTTATCATAAAATTCAATATTTAATTCTTTAGCGACTTGTCTAGCAATTTCTTTTCCATTAGTGCCATGTTCTCTTGAAATAGCAATTACTAAATTATCTGTTATACTTTCATTTTTAACAGAACTTATTCTTTCATTATATGATTTTTTTAATATAATGAGTGAGATAATGACTGTTAATAATTCTGAAATTGGAAACGTCCACCAAACAAGTGTTGTTACATTTTCTGTTAAAGTAAAGAAATACGCAATAGGAAATACAAAAATCACCAATCGAAGTAAAGCAATAATTAATGGTCTAATAGCATAACCTATAGATTGTAAAATACCTTGAATTGCTACAGAAATACCCATAAAAACAAATCTAAGACTTGCAATATGTAAAGCTGTACTACAAATATCAATCATTTCTTGTGTACTTCCTGATAATCCAAATAATTGTGATAATGGTTGAGCAAGAAGTTCAAATAATAAAGTAATCATTAAAGAAACAATAACTGTATCAACAATACCATACTTAATACATTCATCTATTCTTTTTCTATCTTTCATTCCATAATTAAAAGATAAAATAGAAATAATAGTATTAGATAATCCAAAAGCTGAAAATAAAGCAATTTGTTGAATTTTATAGTAAATACCAAAAGAACCAATTAAAATAGCTGGATCAACTTGAGCTAATCCTAATATAGCATTCATTCCTGCCATCATCACTGCAAGTAAACCTTGCATCAATGCTGCAGAAGCACCAATCATATAGATTCCTTTAATTAAAGAAGCATTCGCTTTGATATAACAAACATTTCCATTAATTTCTTTATTTTTATAATAATGAAAATACATTGCTACAAACAAAGAAACAAATTGTCCAATAATTGTTGCTAAAGCGGCCCCAGCAACACCCATTTTCATAGGATAAATAAAGACATAATCTAAAACAATATTTGTAACGGCTCCTGATATTTGAGCAATTGTTGAAAAGTGTGTTTTACCTGTTGATTGTAGAAATCTTTCATAGACGGTAAAACCAATAGAACCATAAGAAAAACAACAACAAATTTTAAGATAGGTTGTTCCCATTTCAATAACCTTTTGATTACTTCCAGCAAACAATCTTATAAATTTTTCTGACCCAAATAATCCAAACACTAAGAAAACAACATAAATACAAATACTTAAAAAGATTCCTGTTCCGGCAATCTTATTAACTTTATCTTTATTTTGTTCACCTAAACTTTTAGATAATAAAGCATTAATTCCTACTCCTGTTCCTACACCAATAGCAATAATCAGTAATTGAATAGGAAAAGCTAAAGTTAAAGCTTGATTGGCAATAACCCCATCACTTCCCATATTTGTTATAAATATACTATCTATAACATTATAGAGAGCTTGTAAAACCATTGATATGATCATTGGTAATCCCATTTTCCAAAATAATTTTTTTAAAGGCACTACAGCCATCTTATTTTTTTCCATCATTTCCTCCTTTTTTGCATAAAAAAATGCGCAAGTACCAATCTCCAATAGATTGGACTTACGCATTTAGCTACACATCATTTTTACAAAAGCATTATAACAAAAAAACAAAAATGATGTAAGGATTTTTTAATCTAATTCAAATTGTCCTGTATAAAGTTGATAGTAACGCCCTTTCTTTTCAAGTAATTCATCATGACTACCACGTTCAATAATTTGTCCATGATCTAAAACCATGATAGCATCAGAATTTCTAACTGTAGATAGACGATGGGCAATCACGAAAACCGTTCTATTTTCCATTAAACGATCCATTCCTTTTTCAATCAACTTTTCGGTACGGGTATCAATCGAACTTGTTGCTTCATCTAAAATCAATACAGGTGGATTACAAATAGCTGCTCTAGCAATCGCTAATAATTGTCTTTGCCCTTGTGAAAGATTTGTTCCATCACTAGAAAGCATTGTTTGATAACCATTTGGTAATCTTCTAATAAAACCATCAGCATTTGCAAGTTTAGCGGCTTCAATAACTTCTTCATCACTTGCATCAAGTTTTCCATAACGAATATTATCAGCTATGGTTCCCGTAAATAAATGAGTGTCTTGTAAAACAATAGAAATCGATTTTCTTAAATCATCTTTTTTAATCAATTTTACATCAATACCATCATAAGTAATTGAACCTTTCGTAATATCATAGAAACGATTAATTAAGTTAATAATCGTTGTTTTTCCTGCACCTGTGCTTCCAACAAAAGCAATTTTTTGTCCCGGTTTTGCAAAAAGATTAATATCTTTTAAAATTGGATGTGTTTCATTATAACCAAATACCACATCATGGAAACGAACATCTCCTTTTAATTCAACAAGTTCAATGCCATTGTTTCTTGGATGTCTCCAAGCCCAATGTCCTGTATAATGGTCACTTTCTTGCATTGAACCATCTTCTTTGATTTCTACTTGTGTTAATGTCACTTTTCCTTCATCAACTTCTTCACTTTCATTCATTAAATCAAAGATTCTTTCAGCACCAGCCATGGCAGCAAGAATAAAGTTTAATTGTTGTGTAAATTGATTAATAGGCATCGCTGTTTGTCTTACAAAGACAAGATAAGATGATAAACTTCCAAGATCCATAATACCATTAATAGCAAATAAACCACCTATACTTGCGACAAGAGCATAATTGAAATAAGAAATAGAAACAACAGTTGGTATTGTTCTTCCTGAATAAGTTAAAGCTTCTACTGCTGAATCATAAAGTTCTTGGTTTCTATGATCAAATTCAATTGAGTTTTCTTTTTCATGGTTAAAGACTTTAACAACCTTGATTCCATCTACCATTTCTTCAATAAAACCATTTAAATAACCCATGGCATTTTGTTGTTTTTTAAAGTATTTTTTACTTCTTTGACTTAAGTATTGAATTAAAAAATACATTAAAATCATACATGCAAAAACAATCAGTGATAATTTCCAACTTAAAACAAAGATCAAAAAGAGTGTACCTACAATCATAATAAAGCTTTGAATCAATGTATCAAAACAGTTATTTAAAGCATCTTGAATCGTATCTAAATCGTTGGTAAAGCGACTCATGATTTCTCCATGAGGGTGCCCATCAAAATAAGAAATTGGTAATTTTTGCATTTTCGCAAATAAATCATTTCTTAATTCTTGGACAATACTTTGAGCTGTATGTACCATTAATTGTTTATAGATAGCTGTAGCAGTTGCTCCTATAAAATAAACAATCGCCATGAAAATAATAAAGGAAACTAAACCATGATAATCATTTTTTAAAACATAACGATTAACGACTGTTTTAATTTGATAAGTTCCCCATAAACTAATCGAAGTTGAAAGAATAACAAGTATTCCAATAAACACAAAAGCGTATTTATGATTACCAATATATTTTTTAAAAGATGAAAGTGTCTTTTTCATATTTTTAGGTTTTGCATTTGTAAGTTGTCTTGCCATTATAAATCAACTCCTTTCAATTGAGAATCATAGATTTCTTGATAAATTTCATCATTCTTTAATAATTCTTCATGATTTCCAATTGCATGAATATGTCCATTATCTAAAATAATAATTTGATCAGCATGTTGAAGTGAAGAAATACGTTGAGCAATAATAATCTTTGTTGTTCCTTTTAAAGAAGCTAAAGCTTCTTTAATACTTGCTTCTGTCGCTGTATCAACTGCACTTGTTGAATCATCTAAAATAAGAATTTTAGGATGTTTCAATAATGCTCTAGCAATACATAAACGTTGTTTTTGTCCCCCAGAAACATTGACACCACCTTGTTTTAAATATGTATCATAACCTTCTGGAAAGTTTTCTATAAATTCATCCACACAAGCTTGTTTACAAGCCCATTTGATTTCTTCATCACTTGCTTCTTTATTACCCCATAAAAGATTTTCTTTAACTGTTCCAGAAAATAAAGTATTTTTTTGTAAAACCATGCCTACTTGATCTCTTAAATATTCTAACGAATAATCTTTGACATTATGTCCATCAATCAAAATTTCTCCCTCACTTACATCATAAAGACGATCAATCAATTGGACTAAACTTGTTTTAGCTGAACCTGTCCCTCCTAAGATACCAACTGTAGAACCAGGTTCAATATGTAAGTTAATGTTACTTAAAACATTTTCTTGGGCAGTTTCTTTATATTTAAATGAAACATTTTTAAATTCGATTTCACCTTGATTCATTTCCATTATTGGATCAACTGGATCATGTAAATTATTCACTTCATCTAAAACATCTACAATACGTTTACAACTGGCAAGTGAACGCGTCAACATTAAGAAAACATTTGAAATCATCATTAAAGCATTTAAGATTTGTAAGACATAACTTAAAAATCCAGTAAGTTGTCCAACTTTCATTTCACCAGCAAAGATCATTTGACTTCCAAAGAAAAGAATACAAACGATTGTGGTATACATCATATATTGAAATAATGGCATATTACATACAGAGTAACGAAAAGCTTTTTCACTATGATTTCTAAGTTCTTGATTGATTTTTTCAAACTTTTCGTTTTCATAATCACCTTTGACATAAGCTTTTACTGTACGAATCGCAATTAAGTTTTCTTGAACGACCGTATTGACTTCATCCACATTACTTTGCATAAAGCGAAATAATGGCCCTACTGTTTTTACAATTAAAAATAAACCAATTCCTAAAACAGGTGCAACGACAATAAAAATCAAAGCAAGTTTAGCATTCATCTTAATTGATAAAAATAAAGCCATTGAAAACATAAATGGTGCTCTTACAAGTGGTCTAAAACCATTACAAATAGCATTTTGAATAATCGTTACATCGCTTGTAAGTCGTGTAATTAAAGATGATGTTGAAAAATGATCTGTATTTGAAAAAGAAAAGTTTTGTACTTTTTCAAATTCAGTTTTTCTTATTTCAAAACCAACCCCTTGACCAGCAACAGCCGCATAACGTGAATAAAGGATTCCTAGCACTAAAGCAATTAAAGCACAAACTGCCATTAAAACACCTTGCATAATAATATAATGCTGATCTTTTTGAGCTACCCCAATATCAATAATATTAGCCATTAATACTGGTATCACTAATTCAAAGACTGTTTCTCCTACTACACATAAAAACGCTAGAATAAACGCTTTTTTATATTTTTTCGCAAATGGTATTAAACGTCTAATCATAAAACAACTCCCCCTATAATTCTTTATTTGTCAGATTTTTATACATACGATTTAAAAAATCTTCAAATTGTTTCTTTTCTTCCTCACTAAAATCTTTCAAAGAAATATTTTCAATTTCAAGACAGTGAGCATTCCATTTCTTTAAAGACTCTTTTCCATATTCTGTAATATTTAATTGATAAGCTCTTTTATTTTTAGGATTGATCTTTCTTGTCAACATTTCCTTTTTCTCTAAATTATCAATCATCTTACTAACAGTAGCACTTTCAATATCACATTCATCCGCAATATCCCTTAATTTACAATCTTGATGAGCATTTAAATACCTCAAGACTTTTGGTTGTCCTGGGGATAAATGATACTCATCCATCGTTTCTCGATTCTTTTTTGTTTGAGCATGTTGTGTTTTAAACAACATCAAATAAAATGGTGTCTTCATAATACCTCCTATGTTAGTACCCTAACTATTAGCATACTAACAATATTCCTATAAAGAAAAAAAGTCAAGAAAAAAGCTTTGGAAAATTCCAAAGCTCATAGCTACGCTTTTACTATATAACAATATTTCTTATAAAAAGATATCCCATATCCTTTTACATGTAAATAACCATCATTGATAATTTCATCCTTATATCGATTATCGATTATTTGCTTGGCTCCTTCTTTTGCGTCACTTACAAGTTCTTTAACGCTCTTAGAATGTTTACATTCTAAGATAAGTGCTGTTTGAAAGATCTGTTTAGGTAGAATGCATAGATCAAATCTTCCGTTACCTGATTCTCTATTTGATTTGATATTCTTACCACTGAATAATCCTACTAGAAATCCATGATAGAAAGATTCTTCATTATCAAAGTAACTGATACTTCTTGATAAGATATCTCCTAGTATTTCATTAGCTTGATCAACATCTTCTTTAACAAGACATTGATAAAGATCTTCTTTTCTTACAAAAGTATAATCTTCAAAATAACTCATAAAAGATTGCTTATAGATTTCATACACTTCTCTATTTGGAATAACTAGTCTATATTTGTTTTCTCCTAAATTTTCAATAACTCTTAAATAACCTGTAAGAAGGAGAAAACTATAGATATTATTGATATTATCCATTTCTCGATAAGTAAGTTCTGGTTTGATGTATTTTTCTAAAGATTTGCCTTGAATCAGTTGTTCAAATTCTTCATGAAGTTCATCACTACTATTTTGGATATAATTGACGACAAGATCATTACCACTGGTATTTGCCCAAAAGGAAACAGGTTTAAAAGATTGATCCTGTATTTTATTTTTGACATACATCAATGTACTCCAAGGATTATAGATTTCTGTATTTCCAAATAAATAACCATCATACCATTCTTTGACTTCATCTATATAAGATGATAATTGATAATCTTCTAATAACTGTTTAACTTCATTTTCATTAAAACCAAAATATTCATTACCTATATTATTTAAAATAGAATAAGAAGTAAAATTATTTAAACCAGTGAAGATGCTTTCTTTAGAAATACGAAGACATCCTGTCATGATTCCTTTTTCTAAAGCATCATTTGTTTTAAGTGATGAAGAGAAAACACTTCTTAGAAAATCGACCATTTCGTCATAATAATTATTTTGATAGGCTGATTGTAAAGGAACATCATATTCATCAATAAGAATAATCACTTTTTGATGATAGTGTTTATATAAACATCTTGAAATTGTTTTTAAAGCATATTTAAGTTGATTTAAAGAAGCTCTTAAAAATCTAAAGTCCTGTAAAATTAATTGATCAGATTCATCAACATATACACTTTCAAGAAGCTCTTTATTTTGTAATATTACATTTTTAATGACATCTCCAAAAGAAGAAATTTGATCATCAAAAGTTAAATTC